>NZ_CP181499.1:1567500-1807500 GCF_052186135.1 Methylocystis sp. JAN1
TGTTGTTGACGAGCGCGTTCGCGAAAGCGAGCTCGGCGGCCGAGCCGCGCGGACCCATGATGAGGTCGATGTGAGCGACTTCGTTGCCTTCGCCGACGAGCGACTCGCCGACCAGCATCTTGTTGATCTTCGCCATGTGCGTTTCCTTTCGAAGAAACCTACGCCCCGCCGCAGCGGCAGGCGTTTCGGAAAGCGCCGTGCGCATAATTGCGCCGGCCTTGAGAAGCGCCGCGGGCCTTCCGCGGCGCGCACTCAATCAGTTTCGCGTGACTTTGCCAAGACCGTGGTCCCGGCGGCGCGAATAAATCAAACGAGCTGACGCGCGAGCGCGAAAGCGTGACGGAAATCGAGGCAGAGCGGCTTGTCGGAGTCGACCATCTGTTTGAAGAGGCCCGATTCGGCGCCGTATTTCACGTTGCCGATCGCGAGCGCGCCGATGCCCAGCGCGCCATGCTCGGAGATCGCGACGCCGTTGTCGTGCAGGCCGCAGCCCTCGACGCCCAGCGGGGGCACCGCGTTGACGTCCGCCGCGATCAGCAGGTTCTTGGCGGCGGCGAGGTCTCCCTTCGAGAGGACCTGCACGCCGGCGCGGGCGCAGCACAGCGCGATCTCATGGTCGAGCAGCAGCTTGCGCACCATCTCCGGCGAGCTGCCGTCGGCCGGCGACACCTTGATGTTGAAGCGCCTGTTCATCTCGTCGGCCTGCTTGGCCACGCGCTCCAGACCTGAATAGCCGACAATCGTGACCTCGGCGCCCTCGAGAGCCGCAATCACCGCCGAGGAATAGCCGACGACGCCGGTCGCGCCGTAGATGACGATCTTGGCGCCTTTCAGCTCACGCTGCTTCTTGTCCTTCAGGACCTTCTCCGTGCAGGCGACCATGGCGCCGGCGGTGGTGAAGGAGCCGTAAGGGTCGGCGAAGAGCGACACCTCGAACGGCTTCAGCAGCGCCTTCTGGGCGGCTTCCAGCATGTCGAGGGCGAGCACCGCGTCGCGGCCGGCGAAGAAGATGCCGGTCTTCAGCGCGGCGGAGGGCGCGCGGGAGAACATCGCGTCCTGGACCAGCGCCGTGACTTCGTCGAGCGTGACGTTGGTGTAGGGAACCGCGGCGTCGTAGCCGGCGTCGAGGGCCATGTTCACGTCGAAGGGGCTCATATGCTTCAAAGTGCTGAGCATATGCAGGATTGCTTTGGCCATTGGAAAATCCCTAACCTTTGTCGTTCTGGCCCGGCGCCGAACGGCGGGCGCGGCGGGAGGACAGGCTCCGGCTCTGTCAATTTTCGATGATTCCGGGCATGAAGAACGGCGCGGGCGCGCGCCCGGCCCAGCCCGGAGCGACGAGGAGGCTTAGAGCCCAGAACGCCGCCAATGTCCAGAGGCGAATACGCCGCGGCGGGGGCTTTCCCGCACCTTGAACGAGCTTCGCCGGTTGACGCTCGTCACGCTTTCGACTTATAAGGCGCGCGAACAGGGCTCGGCGCCGGCGCGCTTTCGTCAGAAAGCGCGCTCTCAATCTTTTTGGGTGAGCGAGTTCCGATCGAAAAGTCTAGTCAACTTTTTCGGAACTTGTTCTGTGGCGAGCCTTTTGTGTCGTTTCCACCCATCCGCTGACGGCCGCGGGCGCGCATGCCCCGCCCGGCGCATGGATTGTCTAAACGGTTCGAAAGGAAGTTCCATGTCCCGGCGTTGCGAGCTGACCGGCAAGGGCGTGCAGACGGGCAATCTCGTCAGCCACTCCAATCGCAAGACGCGCACGCGTTTCCTGCCCAATCTCGTCAATGTGACGCTCGCCTCCGAGGCGCTGGCCCGTTCGGTGCGCCTGCGCATCTCGGCCGCGGCGCTGCGCTCGGTCGAGCATCGCGGCGGCCTCGACGCTTTCCTGGCCAAGGCGCGCGACGAGGAGCTGTCGCAGGGCGCCCGCGCGCTTAAGCGCGAAATCGAGAAGAAGCAGGCCGGCGCGACCGCCTGATTGCGCAAGATCGTTCTGGTCCGGCACGGCCCTGTCGCCCTGAAGGCGACGGGGCTTTTGTCGTTCGAGGCGTTCGGAGTCTTCGTCGACGCCTACGAATCGGCAGGGCTCGCCGAAAGCGCGCGGCCGCCGGAAAGCCTTTCGAAGCAGCTGGCCGACGTCGCCGCGGTCCTGGCGAGCGACGCGCCGCGCGTGCGCGAGACGCTCGCCCGCCTCGATCTTCGCGCGGATGTCGTCGCCCCGGATTTCCGCGAAGCGCCGCCGGTCGCACCCAGGACGAGCTTGCGCCTTCCCGTCTTCGCCTGGCTGGCGCTTGCGCGCGCCCGCGGGGAATTCAGCCCCGCCCTCGCCGAAGCCCGCCACGGCCTCCGCCGTCGCGCCGGCGCTTGCGCCGAGCGACTTGCGGCCGCCAGCGAATCAGGCCCGGCGGCGCTCGTTGGACACGGGTGGTTCAACCGTTATGTCGCGGCCGCGCTGGCGGCGCGCGGCTGGCGAAAGGCGGACGGCCCCGGCTTCGCCCATCCCTGGGGATATTTGCGCCTCGAGCGTCGCGCTCGCTGAACCCGCGCTCCGCTCGCATGCGACCCTGCACGCGACCGGAAGCGGCGAGGTAAAAGCGCGCCTTCCTTGCGCGACGCCGCCAACTTTTGCGAACGCGCTCTAGATCATGCTGCGTTTAGGCGGAATCGCCCAAACCAGGCGACGTGATCGATTCCAAAGGTTGAGAGCGCGCTTCACGCGAAAAACCGCTTCCCACTTTTTCGTAGCGCGCTCTAGCTAACCGACTGATTGGCGGGGCGAGGAGCGCGCGATGACACATTTCATGTTCAGCACGGGCATTGAAAACAGCAGCCCGACAATCGCGCATGGACGCAAGCGCATCGACGAAATGGAGCTTTGCGACCACTACCGGCGCTGGCGCGAAGATTTCGATCTCGTTCAGGACCTCGGGGTCAAGACGCTGCGCTACGGGCTGCCGCTGCACCGAACATGGCTTGGCCCCGGCCGCTATGATTGGGAGTTCGCCGATCTGGCTTTTGGCGATCTGCGCAGGCGGAGAATCATTCCCATCGCCGATCTCTGTCATTTCGGCGTGCCCGACTGGATCGGCGATTTCCAGAATCCGGACTTTCCCGAGCTCTTCGCCTGCTATGCGAGGGCCTTCGCAGAACGTTTCCCCTTCGTCCAGCTCTTCACGCCCGTCAATGAGATGTTCGTGTGCGCGACCTTTTCCGCCGCCTATGGCTGGTGGAACGAGCAGTTGACAAGCGACGCAGGCTTCGTCGCCGCGCTCAAGCATATCGTCAAAGGCAACGTGCTTGCGATGCACGCCATTCTCTTGGTGCGGCCGGACGCGATCTTCGTGCAGAGCGAGTCGACCGAATATTTTCACGCGGACAATCCTCGCGCCATCGACCCTGCGGAGAAACTCAATGAAAGGCGCTTTCTTTCGCTCGACCTCAATTACGGCCGGCGCGTCAATTCGGAAATGTTCTGCTTTCTGATGGATAACGGCATGCGCTGTGAGGAATATGAATTTTTCATGCGGGAGCATCTCAAAAGCCACTGCATCATGGGCAACGATTATTACGAGGCCAATGAGCACAGCGTGACCGCCGAAGGCAAGACGACGTCGTCCGGCGAGATTTTCGGCTATAATGAAATCACGCGCCAATATTACGAGCGCTATCGTCTGCCGGTGATGCATACGGAGACAAATACATGCGAGGGCCCCCGCGGCGACGAGGCGGTGCGCTGGCTTCGCAAGGAGTGGGCGAATGTGCTGCGCGTGAGAAACAGCGGGATGCCGATCGTCGGCTTCACCTGGTATTCGCTCATCGACCAGATAGACTGGGACATCGCCCTGAGAAAAGCGCAGGGCCATATCTGTCCCCTTGGCCTCTACGATCTCGATCGCAGGCCGCGCGCCGTCGGCAGGGCCTATAAGCAGCTCATCGCGGACTGGCGCGAAGTGCTGCCGGCGCAGAGCGTCTGCCTCACCGTGCCGCTCGCGCCCTATGGCGAGAGCCTCATCGGCGCGGCCGCGCGGCGCAGCGCGGCGGAACGGACGGAGAGCGGATGAGCTCGGGCTGACCCGTCGCCGGGACCGCTGTTCAGGTTGCCCGCCGCCCCCGCGCGCCGATGTAATGCGCGTAAGGGAGCGCGCGAATGAGTTCACAAGAGGAAACGCCTGTCGCCGTCGTCACCGGCGCGTCCGCCGGAATCGGTCGCGCCGTCGCCGTCGCCTTTGCGCGGCGGGGGTACCGGGTCGCCATGCTGGCCCGCAGTCCGGAAGGATTGGACGGCGCCTATCGCGAGGTGGCGCATGCGGGCGGCCAACCCTTCGAGCTGCTTGCGGACGTCTCGAAGCCAGACGACGTCTTCGCCGCCGCTGAAGCGGTCGTCGCGCGCTGGGGGCGCATCAATGTCTGGGTCAACGACGCGATGGAGACGGTGGTCGGCCCGGTGGACATGATCACGCCCGACGAGTTCAGGCGCGTCACCGAGGTCACCTATCTTGGCGTCGTCCACGGCACGCTCGCGGCGCTGCGCCACATGCGGCCGCGCGACGAGGGCCTCATTATCCAGATGGGCTCGGCGCTCGCCTATCGCGCCATCCCGCTGCAATCCGCCTATTGCGCGGCGAAGTTCGCGATCCGCGGCTTCACCGATTCGCTGCGCGCCGAGCTTCTGCACGACAGGAGCGGCATTCGCTTGACAATGGTTCAGCTCCCCGGCGTCAACACGCCGCAATTCGACTGGTCGCACATGCATTTCACGCGGCGGCATCAGCCGATCGGAACGGTCTACGAACCCGAGGCCGTGGCGGAGGCGATGCTCGGCGTCGTCGACTCAAGAAAAGCGCCGCGCGAGCTTTGGCTCGGCGCGCCGACGATTCAGTCGATCCTCGGTCAGTTCATCGCGCCGGGTTTCCTCGACCGCTATCTTGCGCGCAACGCCTATGAGGCGCAGTTGTCGAACGATCCCGTGCTGCCGGACGACCCGGATGAGCTCCTCGGGCCTGACGATCGCGACCACGGCGCGCGCGGGCGCTTCACCGTGCGCGCGAAGAATGATGTCGCGGTTGTCGACCCCGCGCAGTTGCGCGCCGGCGCCGTAATGGCGGGCATCGGCTTGCTCGCGGGGGCGTTCTTTATCGGGCGCGGTTCGCGGCCTTCATAAGCCTTTCCGTGCATAAAGCCCCGGCGGGGTTGCGCCGAGCCCCTGTGGGTCGCAACGATCCCAGCCGCCCTACCTCCCCTTTACGGGGAGGTCGGCGGTCGAAGACCGCCGGGTGGGGTTTGCGCCGCGCCACAATATTTAAGTTGGGGCCTTACCCCACCCGACCCTGCTTCGCAGGGCCACCCTTGTATCTGCCTATCAACGGATTTGTGAGATTCAAGCGACCTGCGTCGGGAGGGATGGCCATCCCTCCCGACGCGCGGCGATGTCGCCCGCCCACCCTTTGGCTACAACCGTCGGGGAGCCTGGGATCGTCGCCGCAGTTGCGCACGACCGAACAGTCGCTTGATTTGCAATCGCACGCACAAGGCAGGTTACCGTGGCAAAGATCATTTGTGGAGTTGACGTTTCCAAGGCGCGCCTCGACGTCTTCGTCGCTGGGCCCAACGTCGCCGCCGCCTTCGACAACACCGCCGAGGGCGTCGACGCGCTCGCCGGCTTCTGCCGAGAGCACGGCGTCGCGCTCGTCGCCATGGAGGCCACCGGCGGCCTCGAAAAGCTCGCCTTTCTCCTGCTCTGGAAAAGCGGCCTACCTTGCGCGCGCGTCAGTCCCCGCCAGGTTCGCGACTTCGCCAAGGCGGCCGGCGCGCTGGAGAAGACCGACGCGATCGACGCCCGCCTCATCGCCGGCGCCGCCCGCGCCCTCAACATCGTCGAGACAAAGCCGCCCAGCGACGCCCAGCAGCGTCTCGAGGCGCTGACCACGCGTCTCTCGCAGATCGTCGCCGACCTCGTCACGCAAAAGCAGCGCCGCCATACGACAAGCGACGCTCTCGCGCGCGGCAGCATCGAGGCCGTCATCGCCTTCCTCGATGCGGAGGCCCGCCGCTTCGAGAAGGAGATCGCCGCCGAAATCGAAAAGGATCCGCTCTGGGCGCGCCTCGACGCCGCCCTGCGCAGCGTCAAGGGCGTCGCCGACCGCACTGTCGCCCGCCTCCTCGCCGAGCTCCCGGAGATCGGCGTCTATTCCAACAAGGCGATCGTCAAGCTCGCCGGCCTCGCCCCCATCGCCAACGACAGCGGCGCCCGCAGGGGCAATCGCCACATCCGCGGCGGACGCGCCCGCGTTCGCTCCATCCTCTTCCTCGTCGCCGGCATCGCAATGCGCTTCGACGAGAAGCTCAAGGCTTTCCACAACGCCCTCATCCAGAAGGGAAAACCCAAAATGGTCGCCCGAATCGCCCTCGCCCGAAAACTTCTCGTCATCCTCAACGCAAGAGCAAGAGAAGCCAGGGACGCTTTCCCTCCAGTCCATCCTTGACAGACCAGATAGTCGCTCCCCGTGAAGGGGAGGCCCGGCGTTCATCCGATTGCAAGTCGGGTTCGCAAAATGCGCGGCGAGCGTCGTGGCGAAGCAGCTATCTTATGTTTGCAAAATGCGCGGCGATCTTCTCCATCACCATGTCCCAGGCTTCGCGTTCGGCGGCCCCGGCGGTCTTGTCGATCGCGATCTTGAGATAGGCGATCTCGCTGTCGATCTTTTCGCGGGACAACATGCCGAGGCGCGTCGCCAGAATCGCGGCCTCCAGCACGGCGGCGCGGGCGCGGTTCATGCCGAGGAACGGCCGGTGGGATTCCGTGTGCTTGACACGGCAGAAGAAGCGGGGGCGGACCGCGTCTTCCTCCACGCGCGCGATCTCCAGCTCCGCATGGGCGAGGGCGCAGGAGAGGCGCGGCGCGGGCCAGTTCTCGATGTCGGTCAGAGGAAAGCTGCGCTGGCCGACGACGAGGCCCGCGAAAACGCGCGCGTCGTCGGTGAAGCTCGCCGTGAGCTTCCCGCTATGTTCGAGATTGAAGAGCGTCTTCGACGGACGGAAAGGCGCGGCGATCCAGCAGTCGCCTTCCTCGATCAGCCCGAGCGGCGCGACATGCGGGCGGCCTTCCGGCGACAGCGTCGTTAGGACGCATTCACGAATCAGAGGCATCGCCTTTTCCCCCGCCCGCCTTGCGCATGGTGTGACCCATTTCCTTGAAGCGGGTCGCGTCTTCTTCCTTGATTTCGGTCGCGGCGCCGAAGTCGAGCGGCTCATCCTGGCGGTAGCGCTTGCCAAGCTTGTAGGCGAGCTCGGCCTTCATCAGTTCCGCGCCGAGATAAAAGGCGTGCGCGCCGTCATGTTCGACGTTCAGATGCGGAAAGAGCGACATGGCGTCTTTCTCGACGCAGTGAAAATTCTTGGCGAAAACATGCACGCCATCGAGCGTCACGTCGATACGGAAATTCGCGTCGCGCAGCTCGCGGGCAAGCTCGGCGATTTCTTCGGGCGTCGTCGCATAGGGGCGCCTGTCATGCACCTGCAGCAGCGCGTCGCTATAGCCCTTGGGCAGAGCGCGGTCGGCGCGCGCCGCATACATCAGGCGCCGCGCCGCGTCGTGCTCCTGCAGCGTGCGGCGCGTATGCGGGCTCACCTGCACGGTGAGGAGATGGCGGATGTTCAGCTCGGAGCAAATTCCGAGCATGGCCGCCGTGACGCCAGCCGAATCCGCGTCGGTGAGTTCGGTGAGATTGCCGGTGCCCATCATGATTTCGGCCTCGGGCTCGCGCGCGCGAATCTCCACATAGCGCGCGATCGAGGCCGCAAAACCGAAATGGATGGGGTCGAGTATCGGATCGAGAATGACATCGATGCCGCGCTTGCGTGCGATTTGCGCGGCGCGTTGCAACGAATCCAGATCGCCATGCGGACGTGGCACGAGGATCGGGACGAGGGGCGAATTGTCGGGCAGGATCGACAAAGTCTCTTCGTCAAGGCTGAGCAGATGGTCGGCGCCGGCTTTGGCGGCGCGCGTCAGCTCCGCGACATTGGCGGAGTCGACCGAGACCTTCAGCCCTTGCGCCTTCAGCGCCGCGATCGCCTCCTCCATATGGTCGAAGGGCGTGTCGGGCAGGCAGCCGAGATCGATGACGTCGGCGCCGCCCCGCGCAAGCTCCTGCGCCTTGCCGACGACCTCGGCGACGCTCATCTTCGAGGCGTCGACGATCTCCGCAAAGATGCGCATATCGTACCGCGAGAGGTCGGGCTTGGCGCCGCCGCGGCCGAGAAAGGCGGGAAGATCCGCGATCTCCTCCGGCCCGCGCTCGAAAGGCGCGCCGAACTCCTTCGTCAGAGCGTCGAGGTCCGCGCGGCAACGGCCGGGCAGGATGACGCGATCGGCGTCGAGCGGACGCGGCAGGCGGCGCTGAATGATCTCCTGCGTCATGAGCGCCGCGACCTTCACGCCGATATCGTGAATGCGCCAGTCCCGCGCCGCCTCGCCGAAGCCCGCAACCATCCGCTCCAGACGCGGATAGGCGAGGTGGCCGGTGAGGAAGAGGAGGCGTTCGGTCATAACTGTGCTTTCTCGGGTGCGCGCGAGGTCACCCCACCCCGGCGCTTCGCGCCGACCCTCCCCCTCTAGGGGAGGGTGGGAAGCGTCGTCAAATCGCGCAAGCCGTTGTCAAAGGCGCGATCTCCACCTCCCCCTGGAGGCGGTCGGGCGGAAGTGACCCGCTCAGCCCTGCTCCGCCAGCTCTCGCTTGCGCCGCTCCACCGCCTCCACCAGCGCGGCGAGGCTTTCGACCACCTGCGTCGCCTCGAAGGATTTCAACCTGTCGGTGTTCTCCAGGTCGATGCGGCGCGGATAGACCATCACCATGCCCTTGGGCGCGCGCGTCTCAAGCTCCGGCGCGGTGTCGCAGGCGAAGACGATGGTCGGCACGCGGCATTTCCCGGCCTGGGCGAAGACGTTGGTCGCGAGATTGTCGGAGATGCCGACGACGGCCTTGGCCACCGTGTTGGAGGTCGCGGGCGCGACGACCAGCGTGTGATAAACATTGTAATAGAAATTGCCGACGGGCGCCGCGCTTGCCGTCGTGTCCTTGAAGATGCGGATCGTATCCGGCAGCTCCAGGTCGTGCTTGTACATGCGCACGACTTCCGCTGCGGCCTTGCTGACGAAGAGGTCGCAATGGTCGAGCGACCGGATCATCTCCAGGCATTCGGTGAAGAAATGGCCGGAGCCGGTGAGCGCCCAGCCCCAGCGCGGCGTGACGACGTCCTTCTTTTTTGTCATGAAGCGATCTTCTGTGTTCGGGAGGCGACAGGCGCGCCGGGCAGGGCGCCTCCGGCGAGACGCGCGCCGGCATCGGAGAGCACGCGCGGACCGGCGACGTAGACGGGCGTTCCGCCGACATAATCAGGAAAGGCCGGATCGACAATGCCGGCCGAGGCGAGGGCCTCCAAAGCAGAATCGGCGCCGATATCGACGCTCTTGACCATCAGCAGCGCATGGGCGCCGGTCTGCCGCGCGAGCCAGGCGGCGAGGCTGTCGGAAGTCACGTCCCATCCCGGCGCGATGTCGCGCGCCGCGGCCACCATCGTCGAGGCGCGCCAGAGCGCGATGCGCCCCGTCGCGTGGATAGCGTCGATCTCCTCGCGCGTCGCGGCGAGGCCGAGACCGTGGACGCTCGCCAGCGCCAGCGCATATTGCTCCATGGCGAGCACGGCCATGGCGTGCGCGGTCTCATCCGAATAATGCAGCTTCGGCTGCGCGGCGCGCACGGCGTCGGCGAAGGGGCCGCCCCCCGCGACGAGGGTGAGACGATGCGGCCAGCGGCGTAGCGCCTCGATCCAGCGCGCGAGATCGGGCGAGTCGTGGAGCGAACCGCCGATCTTGACGACGAGGAGAGGCGCGCCCGTCATCGCGTCAGCTCGGGATCGAGCGCCGCGCGCCCGCATGGCGCTCGCGGCGAATTTTCACGCCGACGGCGCCGGGCGCGACGTCGAGCTTTTCCACCTGCACCGTCACCGAGCGCACGCGCTCATGCAGCAGCACGCTTTCCGCAAGCCGTTCGGCGATCGTCTCGACCATGGCGATATGGCCGCCCGAGAGGATCATTTTGATCGCGTCCATGATCACGTCGTAGGAGAAGACGGCGCGCATGTCGTCGGATACTTCGATGCGGCTCACCTCGGCGTCGACATTGAAGCGCACGCGCTGCGTATGGCCGTATTCATGGGCGTAGGCGCCCACCTCCATCGGCACGACGTAATCGTGCAGGAAGACGCAATCGGTGTCGTTCGCGCCCGGGGGCTCGATGAAGCCGCGCGCGATGAGCGACCATTCGGCGGCCATTTCCTCGACGACGTCGCGGCGCGTGGGGATAAGGTCGCGGATGAGCGCGACGGCGGGCGCCGAAAGCGCGCCCTTGCGGTCGCCATGCGCACAAAGCGCGCCGCGAAAGCCGATGACGTCGGCCCCGGTGACGAGCAGGCGCGGCACGTCCGGCGGCTCCAGCGCGCCGGCGAGGCCGGCGGCGAGCCGCAGCTCCCGACAGCGCTCGGTGAATTCGGAAAGAGAGCCGACGGTCATGATGTCGATGAGGCGGCCGTTCTCTTTATGCGCCGTATCCAGCATGGCGCAGTGGAAGCCGGCCTTCGCCAGAGCCGGCAGACGCGCGAAATCCGGCCGAAGATCGGCGAAGAGCACGGCGACGAGCTTGACCCGCTCGGCGAGCGGGGCGAGCGCCGCGATCATTTCGTCGGCGTCCGGCGTCAGCGGCAGGGCGAATTTGACATATTCGACTCCGGTCTTGATCGCTTCCTCGAAGGCGCGGCGGGCTTGCGCCACGTCATGGGGCAGATCAACCACAGCGCTGACGGGCCGGCGCCCATTCACCCCCGCCACGATTTCCGCGACCTTCGCCAACGGCAGCGCGCCAAGCGCGCCCCGGTCCGGATCCTTGCAGTCGATGATGTCGGCCCCATAGGCGAGGGCGGTCTCCGCCTCTTCGCGCGACAGAACGCTGGCCAACATCAGGGTCATTTATTCGGGCTCCCAAGAAAACGGCCGGAGACTCCCTCTCCCGCTTGCGGGAGAGGGTGGCCCCCGCGTGAGCAGGGGTCGGGTGAGGGCCCTCATCCGTCACCCCTTCGGGGCGACACCTTCTCCCGCAAGCGGGAGAAGGGAGCGTACGCCCGCGTTGCGGACCCTCCTTATACGCTCTCGCCACTTCTGTGAATTGCGATCAGGCTAACCGATCGGGGAATGGGTGAACGAGAATCTCGGCGTGTTGGCGCCCTTCTACCTCCCCTTTACGGGGAGGTCGGCGGTCGAAGACCGCCGGGTAGGGTTCGCGCAGCCATTACATTGTTCGGTCCTTACCCCACCCGACCCCGCCATAGCCCGTCGCTTGCGACGGGCGTCTTTACAGACGCCCTTGGCGGGGCCGCCCTCCCCGTAAAGGGGAGGGATTCGCTCACGCCCCGCATTCAAACGACTACGAGGCTACTCGATCCGCGACCCGTTGGCCGCGAGCACCGCCGCCGCGAGATAGAGCGATCCCGCGATCAGCACGCGCGGCGGCTGGCCGAAGCGGCGCGCCGACAGGATGTTCAGCGCCTCCTCGACGCTGTTCGCCGCGGCGGTCGAGGGGATGCCCTCCGCCCTGGCCAGCGCCGCGACTTCCTCGGGCGGCCAGCTCTTGTGCTCGCCTTCGACCGGCACGGCGACGACCTCGCGGGCGAGGCCGGCGAAATGTTTGAGCAGCGCGCGCACGTCCTTCGTCGTCTGCGCGCCGCAGACCAGAGCGAGCGGGCGGGGCGAGCGGTCGTGGAATTCGGCCATGGCCTCGGCCAGCACGCGGCCCCCATCCTCATTGTGGCCGCCGTCGAGCCAGACCTCGGCGCCCGCCGGCGCGGCGTCTACGATATGGCCGCGCAGCAGGCGCTGCAGGCGCGCGGGCCATTCGGCGCGGGTGAGGCCCGCCTCCATGGCGCGCGCCGGAATCTCGGGCGCAACGGCGCGTAAAGCCGCGATAGCGTTGGCGGCGTTCTGATGCTGGTGGCGTCCCGGAAGGCGGGGGAGGGGGAGGTCCAACAGCCCGCGCTCGTCCTCGAAGACGAGCCGGCCGTTTTCCTCGCGCACATGGAAATCCTGGCCCGCGACGACGAGCGGCGCGCCGATGCGGCGGGCTTCGCGCTCCAGAACCCTTTCCGCCGCCTCCGACTGGAAGCCGATAATGGCAGGGGCGCCGCGCTTGAATATCCCCGCCTTCTCGTAGGCGATCTTCTCGACCGTATCGCCCAGAAACTCCATATGGTCGAGCGACACCGAGGTGACGATCGTCGCTTTGGGGTTCGTGATGACGTTGGTCGAGTCGTAGCGCCCGCCGAGCCCCGTTTCGAGCAGCAGCCAGTCCGCGGGATTGTCGGTGAAGAGCGAGAAGGCCGCCGCGGTCGTCACCTCGAAAAAGGTGATCGGCTGGCCGCCATTGGCTTCCTCGCAGCGCTCGAGAACGGCGTTGAGGCGTTCGTCGTCCACGAGCTTCCCGCCGCCTTCCGCGCCGAGGCGGATGCGCTCGTTGAAGCGGAGGAGATGGGGCGAGGTGTAGACATGGACCTTCTTGCCCGCCGCCTCCAGCATGGCGCGCAGAAAGGCGATGGTCGAGCCCTTGCCGTTGGTGCCGGCGACATGGATCGTCGGCGGCAGGCGCAGGTCCGGCCGGCCGAGCGCCTCCAGCAGCCGCTCGGTGCGGCCGAGCGACAGGTCGATCTTCTTCGGGTGGAGCGTGAGCAGTCGCGACAGGATCGCGTCATGCTGATCCATGGCGGCCGCGCCTTTCTTTCGGAGATCAGGCGGCCTGGCGCGGCGGCGCCTTGGTCAGAAGACCGCACAGACGCGCGAGCGTCTCGCGCATTTCGTGGCGCGGCGCCACCATGTCGACCATGCCGTGGTCTCGCAGATATTCGGCTCGCTGGAAGCCCTCGGGCAGCTTCTCGCGAATGGTCTGCTCGATGACGCGCGCCCCCGCGAAGCCGATGATGGCGCCGGGCTCCGCGATCTGCACGTCGCCGAGCATCGCATAGGAGGCCGTGACGCCGCCCGTGGTCGGATTGGTGAGCACGACGATATAGGGCAGGCGCGCGTCGCGCAGGCGCTGCACGGCGATGGTCGTGCGCGGCATCTGCATGAGCGAGAACATGCCTTCCTGCATGCGGGCGCCGCCCGAAGCTGTAAAGATGATGAAGGGCGTGCGCTTGGTGAGCGCGTGTTCGGCGCCCGCGACGATGGCTTCGCCGGCCGCCATGCCGAGCGAGCCGCCGAGGAATTCGAAGTCCTGCACGGCGACCGTCACCTGCGAGCCGTCGAGCTTGCCGGTGGCGAGCGTCACCGCGTCCTGCGCGCCGGTCTTGAGGCGATATTCCTTCAGCTTGTCGACATAGCGCTTGATGTCGCGGAATTTCAGCGGATCGACCGGGGCCTCCGGCGTCGGCAGCAGCTCGAGTTCGCCGTTGTCGAACAGGTTCGTCAACCGCACGTCGACCGGGCAGCGCATATGATAGCCCGAACTCGGCACGACGTAGAGATTGGCCTCGATGTCCTTGTGGAAAACGAGCTGGCCGCTATCGGGGCATTTCACCCAAAGATTTTCCGGCGCCTCGCGCTTGATGAGGGCTTTGATCTTCGGCGGGACGACATTCGAATACCAGTTCATGCCCAAAGCCTCGTGAGCCAGGAAAAAGCGCCGCCATTCTTGGCGGGGCCCGCCGCGCCGCGCGCGCCGCGCACGCCGGCCGCGATGCTGGCGACCAGCGACGTCACCGCCTCGATGGTCTTTTCGGTCCCCTTGCCGTCCGCGCCGAGCGACGCTTTCAGGGCGTCCACCAGCGCCGAGCCGACCACCACGCCATCGGCGTTGCGGGCGATCTCGGCCGCATTCTCCGCGTTTTTCACGCCGAAACCGACCGCGATCGGGAGGCCCGTATGCCCCTTGATTCGCTTCACCGCCGCGCTCACGCCCGCGTAATCGGCCAGCGCCGCGCCCGTAATGCCCGTCAGCGACACATAATAGACGAAACCGGAGGTGTTTTCGAGAACCTTGGGCAGGCGCTTGTCGTCGGTCGTGGGGGTGGCGAGGCGGATGAAGTTCAGACCCGCGTCGCGCGCCGGAATGCAGAGCTCCTGGTCCTCCTCGGGGGGCAGGTCGACGACGATCAGCCCATCCACGCCGGCCGCCCCGGCGTCGACGAGGAACTTGCCGACGCCATAGACGTAGATCGGATTGTAATAGCCCATCAGCACGATGGGCGTCGCATCGTCCCCGGCGCGGAAGTCGGCCACGAGCTTCAGGGTCTTTTTCAGCGTCATGCCGGCCCTGAGCGCGCGCAGGCCCGCGGCCTGGATGGCCGGGCCATCGGCCATGGGATCGGTGAAGGGAATGCCGATCTCGATGACGTCCGCGCCCGCCGCGGGGAGTCCCCTGACGATGGCGAGCGAGGTCTCGGGGTCGGGATCGCCGGCCATCACGAAGGTCACGAGGGCGGCCCGGCCCTCGGCTTTGAGGGCGGCGAAACGGTCGTCGATACGGGTGGACATGAGAATTTCGGGTCTTTCCGGTTGGGCGGTGCTCCCGCCCGTTTTCGCCCGCAGGCTTAGTCCCTGGCCCGCCTTCCGTCCACCCCCTCTGGCGTCGCAGAGCGTCGGTCCTTCGCGGTTCGGCGTCCGCTTACGGTCGCGGCTTCGGCGACTGGCCGTCCAATCCCCCGTTTTCACCAACCGAGAGAGTCGGAGCGGCGCGGCGTCACTGGCGATAAGCGTCGCCTCTACGGAGATCGCATGCGCGGCGATGAGCATGTCCATATCGCCGAGCGCCCTCGAAGCGGAACGGCGCAGCCAGGCGCGCCGCCTGGCTTCGGCCGTTCTTGAAAATCTTCGCGTTTGCAGGCGCCGGCGCCACTCCTCAGTTGGCATATATCATGAATATATCACTAGGCGCCGGCCCGCGATGGCGGTCTAAATCGTCACCTGCGCCCCCAGCTCCACCACGCGGTCGGACGGAATCGAGAAGAAGTCCGTGGCGTTCGCGGCCTGCTTGGTGAGCGACACATAGAGCTTGTCCTGCCAGGGCGGCATTTCGGACGCGGCGCTCTCCTTCACGACGCGGCGGCCGAGGAAGAAGCTCGTGGTCATGATGTCGTATTTGTAGCCCGCCTTGCGCATCAGGACCAGCGCCGCCGGGACGCGCGGGCTCTCCATGTAGCCGTAATGCAGGACCGCGAGGTCGAAATCCTCCGAGAGCTTCATCAGCTCGAAGCGCTTTTCCGGCGCGACGCGCGGGCAGTTCTCCGTCTGCACGTACAGGATCAGCACGCGCTCGTGCAGCACCTTGTTGTGTTTGATGTTGTGCATCAGAGCGGTGGGCGCCACATTGGGATCGTTGGTCAGGAAAACCGCCGTGCCCGGCGCGCGCATCGGCTTCGATTTTTCGAGCATGGGAATGAGTTCCGCGATCGGGATCGAGTCGCGATGCGTCTTCTCCTTGAGAAGGCGCGTGCCGCGCACCCAGGTCCACATCACGATCATGGCGCACGCGCCGAGCGCCAGCGGCGCCCAGCCGCCATCGACGATCTTCATGAGATTCGCCGCAAGAAAAGCGAGGTCGACCGTAAGGAAGGAGGCGATGACGAGAACGCAGAGCCAGAGCGGCCATTTCCAGTCATAGCGAACGACGACGAAGGCGAGCGCGGTGGTCACCACCATGGTGCCGGTGACTGCGATCCCGTAAGCCGAGGCGAGGGCGGACGAGCTGCGGAAGGCGATGACGAGCAGCAGCACGCCGAGCAGCAGCAGCCGATTGACCCGGGCGATGTAGATCTGCCCTTCCTGCTTCTCGGATGTGTGCGTGATTTCGAGTCGCGGCAACAGCCCGAGCTGGATCGCCTGCCGCACGATCGAGAAGGCGCCGGTGATAACCGCCTGGCTGGCGATGATGGTCGCGACCGTCGCGAGCAGCACGAGCGGCAGCAGCGCCCAGCCCGGCGCGAGCAGGAAGAAGGGATTGTCGACGGCCTCGGGTCGCGACAGGATCAGCGCGCCCTGGCCGAGATAATTGAGCAGCAAGGCCGGCAGCACGAAGCCGATCCACGCCGCCTGGATCGGGAAGCGCCCGAAATGGCCCATATCGGCATAGAGCGCTTCAGCGCCCGTCACGCCGAGAAAGACCGAGCCCAGAATCGCGATGCCGAGCCAGCCATTGTTGAAGAGGAAGGACAGGCCCTGACGCGGATCGAAGGCCCAGAGCACCTGCGGCGCGTCGCCGATATGCATGGCGCCGAGCGCGCCGATGCTGGCGAAGAAGACGGCCATGACGGGCCCGAAGAAAGCCGCGACGCGCGCGGTGCCATGACTCTGCACCCAGAACAGCGTAATCAGGATCGTCAGCGCGATCGGCAGGATGTAGTCGCCGAAGCCGTGGGTGACGAGTTCGAGGCCCTCGACAGCGGAAAGAACCGAAATCGCCGGCGTGATGATAGCGTCGCCGGAAAAAAGCGCAGCGCCCGCGACGCCCAGGAGAAAGATCGCGAGAGAGCGTCCGCCGACGGACGACTCGGCCAGAGCCATCAGCGAAAGCGTGCCGCCTTCGCCGCGATTGTCGGCGCGCATGAGGAAGACGACGTATTTCAGCGTGACGGTGACGATGAGCGCGAGAATGAGAAGCGAGATCGCGCCGATGACCGCTTCTTCCGTCAGCGCGTCCGCCTTGACGGTGTGGGAGAGGGATTCGCGCAATGCGTAGAGCGGGCTCGTGCCGATGTCGCCATATACGACGCCGATCGAGCCGAGGATCAGCGCCGGCGTCGAGTGCCTCTCATGGTCTTCGTTTGTTTCTGATATGTTTCCGGCGTCGACTTGCATATGCTTTGTCATGAACCGCCTCCGGTAATGAGCCGCTAGATGGTGACCTGCGCGCCGAGCTCGACCACGCGGTCGGATGGAATGGAGAAGAAATCCGTCGCGTTCGCCGCCTGCTTGGTCAGCGCCACGTAGAGCTTGTCCTGCCAGGGCGGCATTTCGGACGCCGGGCTTTCCTTCACCGTGCGGCGGCCGAGAAAGAAGCTTGTGGTCATGATGTCGTATTTGAAGCCCGCCTTGCGCATCAGCGCGAGAGCGGCTGGCACGCGCGGGCTTTCCATGAAGCCGAAATGCAGAATTGCGCTCGAAAAATCGCTGGAGATCCTGGTGAGTTCGAAGCGCCTTTCCTGCGCGACGCGGGGCCGGTTCTCCGTCCGCACGCAGATGATCAGCACCCGCTCGTGCAGCACCTTGTTGTGCTTGAGATTGTGCATCAGAGCGGTGGGCGTGACATTGGGATCGTTGGTCAGGAAGACGGCGGTGCCGGGGACGCGCGTCGGCTTCGATTTCTGGAGCATGTCGATCAGCTCCATGATCGGGATCGAGTCGCGATGCGTCTTCTCGGTGAGGAGGCGCGTGCCGCGCACCCAGGTCCACATCACGATCATCGAGCAGGCGCCGAGAACCAGCGGCACCCAGCCGCCCTCGACGATCTTCAGCATGTTCGCCGTGAGGAAGGTGAACTCCACGATGAGGAAGGAGGCCGCGAAGAGAATCGCGAGCCAGAGCGGCCAGCCCCATTTGCGCCAGGCGACGATGAACAGCAGAGAGGTCGACAGCACCATCGTGCCGGTCACGGCGATGCCGTAGGCCGAAGCGAGCGCCGAGGAGCTCTTGAACGCAATGACGAGCAGCAGGACGCCGACGAGCAGCAGCCGGTTGATGCGGCCGATATAAATCTGTCCCTCGAGCATCGCCGAGGTATGCGTGATTTCGAGTCGCGGCAGCAGGCCGAGCTGGATCGCTTGACGCGCGAGCGAAAAAGCGCCGGTGATGACCGCCTGCGCCGCGATGGTCGTCGCCATGGTCGAGAGGACGACAAGCGGCAGCAGCAGCCAGTCGGGAGCCATCAGGAAGAAGGGATTGCCGACGGCTTCCGGCCGCGACAGCACGAGCGCGCCCTGTCCGAGATAATTCAGCAGCAGCGCCGGCAGCACAAAGCCGAGCCAGGCGAGCTGAATCGGAAAGCGGCCGAAATGCCCCATATCGGCGTAGAGCGCTTCGACGCCCGTCACCGCGAGGAAGACGGAGCCGAGCACGGTGAAGCCCAGCCAGCCATGCGTGAGCAGGAACACGACGCCATGACGCGGATCGAAGGCGCGCAGCACCTCCGGCGCGTCGGCGATGTGCGAGGCGCCGAGCACGCCGATGGTGAGGAAGAAGGCGATCATGATCGGCCCGAACAGCGCGGCGACGCGCGCCGTGCCGTGGCTTTGCACCCAAAAGAGCGTCACGAGAATGAAGATCGTGATCGGCATCACGAACTCGCTGAAACGATGGGTGACGAGCTCCAGCCCTTCGATGGCCGAAAGCACCGAGATCGCCGGCGTGATCATCGCCTCGCCGGCGAAAAGCGCCGCGCCGCCGACGCCGAGCAGGAAGGCGATCCGCGTCTGCCGCCCCAGGGCGGTCTGCGCCAGCGCCATCAGCGAGAGAATGCCGCCCTCGCCGCGGTTGTCGGCCCGCATGACGAAAAAGATGTATTTAATCGTGACGGTGAAGATCAGCGCGAAAACGAGCAGCGAGATCGAGCCGATGACGCCCTCTTCCGTCAGCGCGTCGGCCTGCACCTGATGGGCGAGCGACTCGCGCAGCGCGTAAAGCGGGCTCGTGCCGATGTCGCCGTAAACGACGCCGATGGAGCCGACGAGGAGCCCGAAGAGACCGCTCCCGCCATGCCCGTGCTCATGTCCCTGATGCATGGACCCCTGTTCATGGGCCGGCGCGGTTTTTCGTTCCGCGCTCGATTGCTGCGTCATGAGGAGATCCTTTTGGAAACACCGGAATGCGCGTGATTGGGCGCGCGACGGGCGGGAGCTGCTCGACCACGATTTTCGGGGCAAACACGAACTCGGACTCCTGCGCGAAAGGGGAGCCCCTCCCGCAAATGGCGCCGCGATATACGCTCTTTTGCCCCGGATGAGAAGGCCAAGTTTCGCGGCGCGAAAAGACGGCCCGCGGCGCTTGCGGTCCCGCGCCGGCGCGCGCAACCTGCGAGAAAGGAATTAAGGCGGGGAGGCGCGCAGATGACGCAGGACAAGAGCGACAAGGGCTTCGCCGCGGCGGCGGGGGAGGTGGCGATTCATGTCATCCGCACGAACGCCGAGGGGCTGGAGACCGGGCTTGCGACGCTGCCCTGCGGCGCTCCCGCTTATTTCGCGCGGCCCCATCATGGCCGGAACCTGCCCGTGGTCCTCGTGGCGCAGGAGATTTTCGGCTTGCACGAGCATATTCGCGACATTGTGCGCCGCTTTGCGAAGCTGGGCGTCTTCGCGGTCGCGCCCGACTATCTCATCCGCTACGGCGATCCCATGGCCGCGCCCGACATCGATGCGATCCGCGCTATCGTCGCGCGCGTTCCGGACGTCGAAACCATGGAGGTTTTCGACGAGGCGCTGGCCTGGGCCGAGGGCAGGGGCGGCGACGCTTCCCATGCGGCGATCATCGGCTTCTGCTGGGGCGGGCGAATCGCGTGGCTCTATGCGGCGCACAATCCGCGTCTCGCCGCCTGCGTCCCCTGGTACGGCCGACTCGACGGCCCGCGCACGAAGGAGCAGCCGCGCTGGCCGATCGACGTCGTGGACGAGGTCAAGGTCCAGACGCTCGGCCTCTATGGCGGCGACGACCCGAGCATCCCTTACGACCTCATCCTGACGATGAAGGACAAGCTCGAAGCGGCCGGCGCCCCGGCCGACATCGTCATCTACGACAGGGCGCCGCACGGCTTTTTCGCGGATTACCGGCCGAGCTACCGCGAGAAGGACGCCCACGACGCCTGGGGGCGTATGGTCGCCTTCCTGCGTGCGCAGGGGGTGGGGTAGGATGGCCCTCGCGGCGGCGCCGTCCGGAGGCCTTCGCCATTTCCTGAATGCGGGCCGCGCCTAGAAGTCGCTCGCAAGTCCTTTCACTTCCCAGTCGCCGTAGCGCGCGGGATCAAGCCCGCCGCGGCCGCCGCGCTCCTCGGGCTGAGCCGTCGCGTTGGCCGATCTGCGTCTTGCTTCCGCCTCGGCGATGGCGCGTTTTGCCGCCGGCGGCAATTTGCGCTGTGTTTCTTGGGGTTTGGCTTCGTCGCTCTCTCGTTTGGCTTCGGACATGGCTGCTGCCTGACCTTTCTCGCCGCCGCGCGCCCCCTTGTGCTATGATTCGCATCAAGCGGGGATCTGTGGAGACGGCTGTTTGAGCGATAGTAGATCATTCCCCGGGCGATCGAAACCGGCGCGGCAGTCCACACGGCAGGGCTTCGTGCCCGCCGAGGCGGCGCGCGAGGCGGAGGCCGCCAAAATACCCGGCCTGTCCGTCCGACTCGCCGCCGCCGCCATCATCAGCGACGTGGCGCAGGGCGGCCATCGGCTGGATGAATGCTTCTCGCCCCA
This sequence comes from Methylocystis sp. JAN1, assembly GCF_052186135.1. GTDB lineage: Bacteria > Pseudomonadota > Alphaproteobacteria > Rhizobiales > Beijerinckiaceae > Methylocystis. The sequence continues at coordinate 1,587,976 of NZ_CP181499.1, forward strand.
GGCCGTTCCGAACCGTCTCACCGGCCTCGATGCGCGCGACGTCGCGCTTGCCCGCTCCATTGCGACGGCGTCGCTGCGCCGACTCGGCGTCATCCGCCACGTCTTGGGCGAGCTGCTCGAAAAGGGCCTGCCGCGCCAGGCCGGGCGGCTCGAATACACGCTTATCGCCGCCGCCGCGCAGCTTCTCTTCCTCGACGCCGCGGATCATGCCGCGATCGACCTCGCCGTGCGCGCGACGAAGCTCGAACCGAAAACCGGCGCCTATTCGGGCATGGTGAATGGCGTGCTGCGCAATCTCGCGCGGCGGCGCGACGAGTTTCTGGAGATCGCCGCCGGCGGCGAATACGACGCGCCGCCCTGGCTCGCCCAGCGCTGGCGCAAGGCCTATGGCGACGAGACGGCGCGCGCCATCGTCGCCATGCATATGCAGGAGCCGCCGCTCGACGTCTCGGTGAAGTCCGACGCGGCGGACTGGGCCGAGAAGCTCGACGGCGTCGTTCTTCCGACGGATTCCGTGCGACTCAAGACCCGCGCGCCGATTACGGAGCTTCCCGGATATCGCGACGGCGAATGGTGGGTGCAGGACGCCGCCGCCGCGCTTCCCGCGCGCCTTCTTGCGACGAAGCCGGACGAGCGCGTGCTCGACATGTGCGCGGCGCCCGGCGGCAAGACGGCGCAGCTCGCGCTCACCCGCGCGCATGTCGTCGCGCTCGACCGCTCCGCCGAGCGTCTCAAGCTCCTGGCGGCCAATCTCTCGCGGCTCGACCTCCGCGCGGATATCGCGGTCGGCGACGCCACGGGCTATCAGGCGCAACCCTTCGACGCGATTCTGATCGACGCGCCGTGCTCGGCCACCGGCACCGCGCGCCGCCATCCTGACGTGCCCTGGACCAAAAAGCCCGGCGACATCGAAGCGCTCGCCGCCTTGCAGTCCAAGATGCTCGCCCGCGCCGCGCTGTTGACGAAAGCGGGCGGCCGCATCGTCTATTGCACCTGTTCGCTCGAACCTGAGGAAGGCGAGCAGCAGATCGGGGTCTTTCTGCGCCGCAATCCCGACTTCCGCCGCGAGCCCGTCACAACGGCGGACGGCGTGCCGGAAGCGTTCGTCAATCGCGATGGCGATCTTCGCACGCTGCCGTCTTATTGGCCGAATGAAGATGCGCGGCTCGCGGGGATCGACGGATTCTTCGCCGCGCGGCTGGTGCGCGCGGCCTAGATCGCGCTGCATTCAGGGGATTCGCCTGAACGCAGCGCGATCTAGGCAATCTCCGCGGGAGCGGGCAGGCGGACGATGAATGCGCTGCCACGGCCGACGCCCTCGCTGCGGGCCTCCACCTCGCCGCCGTGAAGACGCACGAGGCTGCGCACAAGCGCGAGCCCGATGCCCAGCCCGCCTTGCGCGCGTTCGAGCGTCCGATCGACCTGCGTGAAGCGATCGAAGATGTGGGGCAACATTTCCGGCCGAATGCCGACGCCGTTATCCTCGATCGTCACCACGGCCTCGTCGCCGGCGCGTTTCGCCGAGACGGAAATGTCGCCCCCGCGCTCGGTATATTTCGCGGCGTTGGTGAGAAGATTGGTGAAGACCTGCGCGAGGCGCACCGTATCGCCATGGAGCGTCAGCGGCGCGTCGGGCAACGACCAGTGGAAGCGATGGCCGCCGCCTTCGATCATCGGCGTCGTCGTTTCGATGGCGTGACGCAGGGGCTCCCGCAGGTCGATCTTCTCCCGCTTGAGATCGATTTTACCGCTCGCGATCCGCGTAATGTCCAGCAAATCGTCGACGAGACGCTTCAAATGGACGACTTGCCGCTCCATCATCAACACGACTTTCGCGTCCCGATCCTCATCGCCGCGCCCCAGCGCGCGGTGACGCAGGACGTGAACGGAGCTGCTGATGGAGGCGAGCGGGTTGCGCAGCTCATGCGACAGCGTCGCGATGAATTCATCCTTTCTCTGAGCGGCGTCCCTGAGCGCCTGCTCCGCGCGCTTTCGCTCGGTGATGTCGCGGATGAAGGAACGCAAGCCGACAATGCGGCCGTTGGCGTCGTAGACGGCCCAGGTTCTGAGGCCGGCCGGAAAAACGCCGCCGTCCTTGCGGACATATTCCTTCTCATATTCGCCCGAGCCGCCCATTCGCATGACGACCTCGCGAATGATCGCCTCCTCTTGTTCCCGCCATTGAGGCGGCGTGATGTCGCGGTAGGTGCGGGCGCGCAGCTCCTCCATCGTATAGCCGAGCATGTTCTGGAACGCCGGATTGGCTTCCTGAAACCAGCCGTCGAGATCCGTCGTCGCGATCCCGTCCCAACTCGTCTCGAAAAGCGAGCGATATCGCCGCTCGCTTTGCTGCAAGGTCTCGCTCGCCTCCTTCCGCAGGAGGCTGGTCGCGCTGTGGACCTTTTCGTCGAGAACGACCCGTTGCTTCCGGTTCTTGATCTCGACCAGGGCGGAGACGGTCAAGCCGGAGATGATAAAGAGGACGGTGCGGATCCTGTCGCTGTCGAGCAGCATCTCGAAAGACTGAACGGGCTCGAAAAAGAAGTAGATGGCGCTCAGGGCGGAGAGAATCGTGGCGAAAACGCCCGGCCCCGGTCCCGCGCAAAGGAGAACAATCACGGTCGCGATGAAAAAGGGAGCAAAAGTGGCGAAAGACAAGAAGTTGCTGAACATGAAGCGGAAAATTGTCGCCACGGCTACGGCCAGGAACGCCCCGAGATAATGAAAGACCTTGGGATGCAAAGCTCTTTTATCCTCTGGATCACGCTGCGTTCAGGCGGACTCTTCTTCAAATGCAGATAACGTAATCGCTTCTATAGGTTCGGAGCGCGCTTTTTGCGAAAAACCAGTGTCCAATTTTTGCAGCGCGCTCCAGGCAGGCTTCCCTCGCGGAGAGAACGACGGCAAAGCTTGTGGGCGCTCTTACCGAGGACCGCCTCTGCGGCCGGATTGCAAACAAAAGAAGGTGCAACTTTTAATAATAGCGACAACATTGGCATGAGGCGACAAAAACCTGTGCGTAACAAGGCCGCGCGGCCTTGAGGGCTCGGGATTCAGGGCCGGGACGGTAACCGGCGCGGGCGGTTTGAGGCTCACTCGGCCGCAAATGGCCCGAATGCCTCCACCACGTCCAGATAGACTTGCCGCTTGAACGGCACGATCAGATCCGGAAGCCTGGCGAGCTTTTCCCAGCGCCAGGCGTCAAATTCCGGCTTGTGCTTGCCGCCGCCCGGCGCATGAATGTCGATCTCGCCGTCGTCGCCCAGAAAGCGCAGGGCGAACCAGCGTTGCGTCTGGCCAATATATTTGCCGCTCCAGCGTTTGTTGGCGTCCGGCGGCAGGTCGTAGGACAGCCAGAGCGGCGCCTCGGCGATAAACTCCACGCTCGTGACGTTCGTCTCCTCGCGCAATTCGCGCAGCGCCGCCTCGAAGGGCGTCTCGCCTTCGTCGATCCCGCCTTGCGGCATCTGCCAGAGGAAAGGCGCCGCGGTCTGGTCGAAAGCGCCTTTTCCCTTGCGGTGGCCGATGAAGACGAGGCCCTGCGCGTTGATGAGCGCGACGCCCACGCAGGGGCGATAGCGGCTGTCGGGCGGGGTCATAGGCCGCGACCCGCATCGGCCGAGGCTCCGCCGCGCGGCGCGAGCGCCGAGGAGACGGGCGCGAGCGCGACGCCGCGCCGCTCCAGATCGCGCGCGAAACGCGCGACGCGCGCGACTATCGCGGGCGTCGCGTTGGCGAAGCCGATGGCTGCGCCTTTGCCGCGCGCCAGCGTCTCGAGTTGGGCGAGCGCCGCGTCGATCGATTGGGGGGTCGCGCGCTGGTCGACGATCACGTCGACTTTTCCGTGGGGCAGGGACAGCTTGGGCGCCAGCCTATCGCTGAGCGATTGCGGCGAGGCGCCGTCGTCGAGGAAGAACAGGCCGCGCTGGGCGACCTCGCTCAAGGCGCCGTAAAGCGCCGATTCATCCGCCATGAAGCGTCCGCCGAGATAGTTCATCACGCCGGCGTAACCCGAGAAACGGCTCATCAGCCATTGCAGATCGTCGACGCCGCCATCCTGCGCGCCGGTGACGAGCGTGTGCGGCCCCGGATTGTTTTGCGGGTAGTCGAAAGGCTCCATCGGCGCCTGCAGAAGCGCCTCATGCCCGCGCGCGCGCGCCTGCGCGACGAGACGGTCGAGATCCGCGCCGTAAGGCGCGAAGGCGAGCGTCACGCCCTCGGGAAGCTGCTCGATCGCGTCGAGCGAATATTGCGGGTTGAGCCCCAGGCCGCCGACCACGAGGGCGATACGCGGGGCGCCCGGCTTGATGGCCGGGCCGGTGACGAAGGGGCGCGAATAGACATCCATCGGCCTCGCGCCGTCGGCGCCGATGCGCGGCAGCAGCCCGTAGCGGCCCTTCTCGACCACGCGGCGGTCCGGCGCCGGCGCGAGCTTCACGCCCGAGGGCGGGTCGATGCGGATGATGCGGGCGGTCGAACCCTCGACGCCGTGCCGCGTGACCTTCACGCCCGATAGCTGCTCGATCTCGCTGACGCCCATTTCATTGCCGGGCGGGCCCTGATCCGCTGCGGCGACGGTCCGCTGCTGCTCCTGCTGTTGCGGCGGGGCCGGTGCGGGCTCCGGCGGCTTGGCCGGCTCGATCTTCGCGACGGCGTACGGCTCGCCGCCGAACGGATCCTTCGGAGCCAGATGGAGCGCGGTCGCCCCCGCGGCGACGAGCGCGCCGGCGGCGGCGAGTAAAGGCCGACGCGACGATGAACCGGCGGCCGGGGGCGGACGCCTGGATTCTCGTCCAAGGGGTTCGTTCAATTCGTCGGTCATGGGGGCGGGCGCTCGAATCGGGGGCGTCGAATTCTTGGCGAATCACGCCTGAACATTGTGACGGCTGAGGCGGCGGCCGTCGAGCGGAAAGCCGCCTTACGGCAGGGCGATCGGGTGGACGCCTGTCATCGGCGAATCCCTCTTCGTGCGGCCTACGGCCCGCTGAGCGCGCCGTCCGCCTCCATCAGCTCCAGAAGCATGCCCTCGCGCAGGCCGCGATCGGCGATACGGGTGCGGGCCGCCGGAAACATTTCGCGGATCGCCTCGAAAATCGCGCAGCCCGCCAGAACGAGGTCGGCGCGTTGCGGGCCGATGCAGCCATTGGCGACGCGCGCTTCGAAATCCATGCCGCGCAGCCGTTCGATCGCTTTGGTCGCCTCGGCGTCGGACATCCACAATCCGTCCACCCGCCAGCGGTCGTAACGCTCGAGTCCAAGATGCACGCCGGCGAGCGTCGTGACCGTGCCGGACGTGCCGAGCAGGTGAAAGCGCGCGCAGCGGCGGACTTCCGTCGTCTCCCTCACGAAGCTTTCCAGCGCGTCGAGCGCGTGTTGCTTCATCGCCGCGAAAGTTTTCGCGTCAACGACGCGGCCGCCAAAATGCTCGGCCAGCGTCACGACGCCGAGCTCCAGCGAGGTCCAGCTATGAAGGTCGCGGGCGTCGGCCGCGGCTGGCGAGCGGGTGAGCCAGACGAGTTCCGTCGAGCCGCCGCCAATGTCGAAAAGCAGCACGCTCGCCGCCTGGGGGTCGGCAAGGGAGCCGCAGCCGCGCGCCGCGAAGCGCGCCTCCGTCTCGCGGTCGATGACTTCGAGTTCAAGCCCCGTGCGGTCGCGGACGCGCTCGACGAATTCCTCGCCATTGGCGGCGCCCCGGCAGGCCTGAGTGGCGACGAGGCGGGCGCGGGTGACGCCGCGCGCTTCCATCTTGTCGCGGCAGATTTCGAGCGCCGCTATGGTGCGCTCGATCGCAGACTCGCTGATGCGGCCGGCGCGGCCCAACCCTTCGCCAAGGCGCACGATTCGCGAGAAAGCGTCGACGATTCGCAGAAAATCCGAATTGCGCCGGCGCGCGCGCCGCTCGGGGCGGGCGATGAGCAGGCGGCAATTATTGGTGCCGAGATCGAGCGCGGCGTAGGTGTGGCCGTTTCCATAGGCGGCGTGTCCGGCCGAGCCCGCCGCTCCCGTCGTCAGGGCGGCCTGCGCGCGCGCCGCGCCGCCGGCCCCCGCCACCGCCTCAAGACCTGGCCCCGAATGCGGAGGCCGATCGGTCCCTGCCAAGTTCCTGCTCCCGCGATATCCGCCGCATATTCGCCGCTCGCGCGACGTTGTTCGCGTAAACCTCTTTCATGCAGGATTGCGAACCCGCCCGCAAGTGGCGCATGAAAGGCGACGGTCCCGCTCCAAGGCGCGCCGGCGCGCGCGTCCGGCGGCGAGAGGGCTGTTGACAGCGCGCTTCGCTCTCTCTAGATCACGTCCCGCTGCGGCGATGCGCCGCCGACCCGTTGGGGGATAGTTCAACGGTAGAACAGCGGACTCTGACTCCGTTAATCTTGGTTCGAATCCAGGTCCCCCAGCCACGCAGTCGCTAATTCCGGAGACTTTCCCGAAGACCGGCAAAAGGCCCACGTTCTGTGGGCTTTTGCGGGTGGCCGGCCCCCATGGGGTGCTCCCGTTTGAATGTTAGTTAATGACTGGCGTTTGGGCTAGCCGCTGAGCGCCCGGCGGAGCTGGTCGGGGTGGCGCAGCCAGGCGCTCAGCGGGCCACACCGTGGGCGAGGGCGGTCGATATCTAAGCGAAGAATGCGGACGCACCTCGTTGTAATGTCGTCGCCAGCTTTCGATCACGATCCGCGCCTCGATGCGGATCGCAAGACATTCTATCCGCCGACGCTTGCCGTCAATCGCTCGATGAGGAAAGCATATATCGACGCCCACTCCTCGACTTCTGCGAATCGGTCCGACATTCCCTGGTGTCCGCCGTCCAAGCGCACCTTCACCAGAATGTCCGCGGGCTCAGAGCTCATTTCACGAATGCGTTCGGCCCACTTTAGCCCCTCCCAATAGGGAACCCGTGGATCATTAAGGGAGCAAAAGACTAAAAGTGAGGGATATGCCTGCCTGCGGACATTTTCATAAGGAGAGTAGGATTGAAGCCAGGCCCGGTCCTTCGCCATGGATGGATTCCCCCACTCCTTCCATTCGGAGATTGTAAATGGCAAGGTTTCGTCCGCGAGCGTGTTAATCACGTCGACGAACGGTCCATCGGTAACAACTGCGGAAAACAATTCTGGTCGTTGATTAATGGCCGCCGCGGCCAGCAGGCCGCCTGCGCTCTCGCCCATCACGCCGAGGCGACCGGGATGGACGAAACCTTCGCGGATGAGATATTCCGCGCAAGCGATGAAGTCGCCAATGCTGTTTTGTTTGAGCCGCCCTTGGCCTTGTTCATGCCAGTCGCGGCCGAGTTCGCCGCCGCCGCGAACATGTGCGACCGCATAAACGAAGCCTCGATCGAGCAGGCTTAGCCTTAGCGACGAAAATTCCGCCTCCAGCCGAAAGCCGTAAGCCCCGTAACCGTAGAGCAGGGCGGGGTGGGAGCCGTCGTTACGCCTTCCCTTACGATAGACCAAGGACATTGGGACGTCGACGCCGTCCCCTGTCGGAACGAATATCCGTTCGGATGCGTAATCGGTTGGATTGTAACCCACGACAGCCGACTGCTGCAGCATGTCAAGGCGGCGATACGCCATGTCATAGTTGAAAACCGTATAGGGCGTTACAAACGAGCTATAGCCGAACCGAAAAATCTCCGTCTCGAACTCTCGGTTGTCCTCTGGATAAAGCGCGATGACGGACTCGGGCAGATCAACGACATGATCTTCGTTGGTCTGCATGTCGACGACGTGGAGCGTCGGGATACCACGGCGCCTCTCGCAAATGACGATGTGCTTGGCGAAGGCGTGAATCCAGTCGATCTCGACGTCCGCGGGGGCGTCCCTGAAAATACGCTTCTCCAAGGACTGATTTTTAGTCGGCATTGTCAGGATACGGTTAGCCGACGCCTCCTCATTCGTGACGATATAAAACTTCTCCTCGTGATGCGTGACGTAGGCCTCGATCCCGTTTCTGCGAGGATAAAGCAATTTCACGGTTGCATTTGGGTCATCCGCATCCAGGTAGCGCAGCTCCGTCGTATCGCGAGCCCAGGATGTCAGAATTAGGAAGCGTCCGTCCTCAGTTCGACTGAGTCGCAATTGATACGCTGCATCCTTCTCCTCAAAAATGTTCTCCTCGAAGACTGATGTTCCCTCGACTCTATGGCGAACAAGTTGAAATGGCCGGTTATAAGCATCCAGACGAACCGAATAGAGTGTGTGTCGATCATTGCTCCATAGCGCGTTTCCATAGCTACCGGGAATGGCGACGCTGATAGCCGGATGGGCGATGGATCGGACAAATACGGCGAAGCGCTCATCCGCACATATGTCGACGCCGAAAAGACACCGCTCGTGATCGGGACTAACGCTTAGAAAGCCGAGCGAGAAATAGCCATGTCCTTCGGCGAGAAGATTTTCGTCGAGGATTATTTCCTCGGCGTCGTCGCAGAAGCGTCGCCGGCGGCAGTGAATGGCGTAAGCCTTGTCTTCCTCAAAGCGGCTGAAATATTCATAGGGGCCGTGGGGGACGGGCGGAGAGCAACGGCTCAAATCGACTCGCGCGAGCATTTCTTCGAAAATCCGCCCCCGTAGCGGCGCGGTTCTCGTCAAGAAGGCGCCCGTCAGCGCATTTTGAGCCTCGATATGCGCGTGCACGCGCGGATCGTCGCGATCGCGCAACCAAGCATATGGATCCGCCGAGCAGCTGTGCGATGCGTTTTCGAGGCGAACTTCGTTCGGCGAACGGGGGCAGGGCGATGATGACATGAATTTACTCGCTTGAATTGACGCCCGACCTTCCAGCTTCGAACCCCTTCAAGATGACGCTCGTCGAGAACCGACGCACGGCGGCGCATGGCGCCACCGATTTCTTCGGGGAGCCCGTAGGGTCGGGACCTCAGTTCAGAACCGCTCGGGCAAAATCGAACGCAGGCTCAGTTCGCGCTCAGCACCCACTAACGGATGATGCGCACGCGAACGGGCTGCCCCGCTCCGAGCGGCGGGATCCCTGTCTTGGCCGAGAGCCAACTTTGCGTTGGCCGCTCGGTGAGAGCCGCGTTGACGCTGATCTTTTCGTCGGATTCTGTAAAATTCTTTGGGGCGGGCTTCATCGCCTTGGGCAAGCGTAGATTGCTCGACGCCGACGGCGGAGGCGCAACGCCAACATTGGGGACTTCTCCCGTGACGAGGGCGGCCTTACTGAAGGACCTCGCGAAAAGCTTTTCGTCATTACCGACGTTTGGGGGATTGGCCATGGTCCATCACCTCATCGATTGCTAATTCAGCGCGCCCGCCATGTGCGGAACGCTCGTCTCAACCCCGCGCGCCAATTGACGTCGCATTACGCGCTCGCGGCCCGGGGCGCGGGGCTTATCCATTCACCACCAGGTTTGGCGCGACGACAGGGTTGGTCCGGGGCGCGCCCACCCTTGCGCGATCATAAATCGGGTCGCGCAAGGCGCCTCCTCGCTTTACCGGCAGCCATACCCCGCGATGCCTCGGCAGGCGGGCGACGGCTTCTTTCCGACTAAGGTCGACGCGACGACGCCAGCGGATTTGGCGGCGGACGCCGAAATCGTGACGTTGCGCTCGACTGTGGGTAAAGATTTTGGCCGCTTCATCAGAGTCCTCCGTTACAGAAAAGTCGAATGGGTTTGATTGTGGCCATCATGGGCTTCGTCGTGCGAGCGCAAACGACTTAGACGCTACGACCCGAGCGGACGGGCGACGACGCCGCCATTTTCAGCCCAATTGTTGCGGACTGAGGATTTTTCGCCAGTCAATGGAGGCGCTCACGCGCGTTCCCGCCGGCGCCGGCCGTCCTTTTGAAACAGCGTTCCGCAGTCGGTAAAGCCTTTGGCCGTTTCATCGCGTCTCTCCTCTTCGCCAGTTTGATCAGATTGCCCGAGGCGCGCTCGCCGCTCGATAAACGCCGACACCCGGCTGCGCTCCGCTCCTCGCCAAAAGAGACGGTCGACGCGAAAGTTAGGGCGGCAGCGCCTGTTGGACGAGCCGCTTGTTGGCAGAAGCGGCTCGGCTCTGTGGCGATCAGAGCGCGCCGATGGCGATCGGTAAACCTACCTTCGCGACGGTTCCGAGGACATCCCAGAAGCCAGACGGCCCCACCGAGCTCCCCGCTGGCGCGGAAGCAGTTCTTTTCGCATTGCGATCGACAGAGGGAAGTTGCTTCGGTCGTTTCATTGAAATTCTCCATTAATTGTCGAGACGCGATCGTTCGGCAAAGGGTGAACGATTGTTGGCTCTTCTTTGACGTCGCCTTGCTTGGCAAGCTTGGCGGCGGAGCGTCAGGGTGAGAAGGGTGGGCAACGCTTTGGTTCGCCCACCCATAAGCGCTAAAGAGCTCCAATAAGGCTCTGGGCAACCGGAATCAGCGAGCCCCAGTCAAAGGAGGGGCCGACATTCGCCCCCGCAGGCGCCGAGGCGGTTTTGGTTGTTTTGCGCTCAACCGCCGGGAGTTGTTTCGGTCGTTTCATCTCATTCTCCTCAGATATCAGAGATATCAACTGCGCCCAGCTAGTGGGGCCGCTTTGAAGCGCCCACCTTCGGCAGCCGGACCTGCCGTCCGTCGGGCGATGGAACATCGCCCGAGGATTGCGTTTGGCCATATGCGGCAATCGGCTATGGCCTCGATCGGTCGCTCAGGCGAAGCGCGCCCACCTGCGCAGCGAGCCGATTCCAACCGGCGATATGTCGTTCACGTCCACAGTGAGGCGATATTCCTCCAGCGCGCGCTGGAGCCGATTTCTTGGATCGAAAAACCGCATGACGACATCCCAGCAGTCGGACTTCGGTCGGCACAGGGGGCTCTTTTCCGCATAGACGCTATCGAGCTCAAGATGCTCTTTGAGCGCTCCGGTGAAGGCTTCGCGCGCTTGGAAAATATTCGTGGTCAGGTAATTGATCGCGCGATCGCTCGGCGCCTGTCCCAAATTGCGGACTTCATAGTATATTCGGTCCAGAAAATTCTTCAGCGCCAGATATTCTTCCGACTTCGGATCTACGTCCGAACCAAGAACGTCTTTCAGCAATAAATCGGTGGTCCAATTGTAGAGGGCGCGTAGAGAGACGTCGAGGGTCGGAACCGTTTGGCCATTGTAGAGTGTGATGTCGCCGATGATCCGACCGGCGATCGACACCCGATCGGAGTGGCGCGGGTTGACAGTGCTCGGGCCGAGCTTGTTCCTGGGATCAACGGGGAGCGTTTCGGGCCTCGACTGATCGTATAAAATGTCGGCGAATTCGCTCAGCACGGCGAGCGAGAGGGTCTGAAGCGGCCGCAACGCATAGAGCGGCTGATTCTCTTGGTACAGCACCCAGCATACGCTGCCCACATCTTCGGGCGCCCGGCCGGCGGGACGATTAGGATAGCGCGGGCCAGGGCCTTTGCACATATAGGCGGCCATCGCCCGGTGATCCTCCGGTAGATAGATCGTATCGCTTGTCAGGCCGAGGTCCGGCGCGAATTTAACGAATTCGTCGGCCTGCGACATGTCGTGGAACTGCTGGACGAAATAATCGCGCCGCGCGTCGGTGATGAAATCATATCCAAGGGTGCCGATCACATAGACGAGCTGCGAATTCGCCGCGGTGATGAAATCATTCGGCATCGGGATCGGATAAGCGGACTGCGACGGGGTCACGCCGTGACAAGACGCCATTGCCGGGCGCGTCTCGGCTTGGCCGCTCGGAAAGGCCGCCATCACCGCCGTGCGTTGCGCCGGCGTTAAAGCCGCCTGGGCGCCGAAGGAAGGCGCCGTCAGCGGCGCGGTCTGAGAAGGGATCGCGTGCTCCGCTGGCCGGGCGTTGGGCGTCGCCTCATAAGTCTGTTGCATCGGAAGCGCCCCATGCTGCGGCGTTTGTCCGCCGCAGCCGCACGGCGTCTGTTGCGGTTGCACGGTCGCAGACTGCCCGACGGCCATCGTCGCTTGCGTTTGGGGCGGCGTCGCCGGGTGGCCCGCGGACCAAGATTCTTGGGGCGCTATGGCCAGGCTGAGCGGCTCGGCTCCCTGCGGGAGCGCGCCCTGATCGACGCCAGGAGCATGCTGCGGATAGAGGTGAGATTGTGCGCGTTCCATTACTTTGCCCTCTTGCTTATAGCTTTTTGTCGAATGACTGCCTTGCACCGAAAGCGGCTTCACGCGTCCGCCTCCAAGGGGGCGGGGCGAACGAATTGCGTCGCCCCGCACGCCGTCCCGCAGACCAGACGCCGCCGTTCCCACATTTTCGAACAGCAGTTCGCAGGCTCCCTCGACATTGAGTCGACCGCCCAACATCCGCTCGCAATGAGCCTGATCCTCTCCCGGTTTGCAGGGTATTGCCGACTTCACGAGCGCGTCGCGCACGCCTTTCGGGTCCGGCTTTTGGCCGCGCGTTATTTGCAAGCCTAAGATCTGGGCTGCGGCGCCCGTGACGATTGGGCAAGCGAAACTGGTTCCGCTATGTCGCGCGACTCCGCCGCCTGGAATGGCGCCGAGTATATTTTCGCCCGGCGCCAACACGCCGTGTTCAGCAAAGCTTTCATCCCAATTGCTAAACGGACTCGGTAGCCCATCGACAGTCGCCGCGCCGACCGCGAGCACGCTCGGCAGCGCCGCCGGCATGTGCAAGCATTCGCAGCCCTCATTACCCGTCGCTGCGAGGATAACGACATTTTGCTGTTCGCAGCGGCGGGCGACTTGCTCGAGGAACGGATCCACGTCACCTGCTCGAATGAGCTCGCCGCCGCTAATGTTGATCAGATGCGCGCCAGCCTCCAGCGCAAGCGAGATGGCGCGCGCCAAATCTTCCTGGCTACAGGGCCGTAACTCTCCTGCCGCCGTCTCCCCATAGACAGGGATGACGACGCCGCGACATCGTGGCGCGAGGCCTTCAACCGTCGAGCCAGGCTGGCCGAATATGATGCTGGAGACATGCGTGCCGTGCAACGAGCCAGACGGGCCCATGACAGATCGCAACCAGACCGGCATGAGTTCTTCGAGCTGTCCGCCGACAAAGCATGGATGCGTGAGATCCGCCCGGCTATCGATAATCGCGATGCAAATCTCTTCGTCGCCCGCGCCGATCTGGCGCTTCGCAGAAATCTCTTCCCCTATGGAAAGACGGCTCATCTCCGCAACTCCGGATTTGACGACGCGGGAAATGAAGCACGAAATCTTCGGTGCGGAGAAGTCGCGCATTGTTGGGACTCTGAACATGCGACTCGAGTGAAGGGCGAGACCGCCATAACAATTTGCAATTCACTAAGTCGGATCCAGATGCTCCACGCGATCCACGCATGACCGCCGATCTCGTCGAAGCGCAGATGGAGAGTGAGAATGGCCTTCGAAGTGGATCCATGGACTGCTGCGCTCGCTGTCCTGGTCGTCTGGATCTTTGTCGTGTTCGGGGGCTTGATCCTCCAGTTCGGCCGAGGGACGCGACTGGAGCGCATCGTCTCCGAGCTGAACTATCCATTGATTGCCGCGCCGGTCTTTTTGCTGGCGGTCGCCGCATATACAGGAGAGTGGCGAGCTTTTGGCTTGCAACTTGTCAGCGACGGCGACTTCTCGGTGTTGATCGCGCCCGCGATTGCGATCGTCGCGCTTTGGATGTTCGCCTTTCGTAATGGCGTCACGTGGAATGCTGCTTTAAAATTTGCGGGAGTGAACACGCTGCTCGTTGGCGTCTCGGAAGAGCTGATGTTTCGTGGCGTCTTGTTTTACGGCGCTCTGTCAAACTTCGGCGCGACTTGGGCCGCCGCAATCAGCGCCGCAATTTTTGGCGCTGTCCATTTATTGAATGGCGCGCTAACCAGAAACTGGACGCAAGCGTCAGAGCAGGCGCTTATCAATGTCTTCACCGGGTTTTGGCTCGGCGCGCTGCGGGCCAAACTTAGCACGATTATTCCCCTAGTTGTCATCCATTGGCTTTGGGACTTCGCCCTGTTCGCGGCCGGGATGAAAAAGTCGATGTCGGTTAACTCAGCCTCTCTTAGTGGCGTGGTCCCGCTCGCCTGTGACCTCGTTCTGTTTCTCTATGCGATCTGGCTTGTCTTTGGGTGAGCGATAAGCGCCGAATGCGCTTGGGCGTCGGACCTTTCAAATCGCGTCTCCGCCGTGCCTTCGCCCTCGCGTCTTTGCGGCGCTTGGGGCGTCGACGCGTCGGGCTCACGCGTTATTCATTCGGATCGCCGCCGCACGACGACCATTTTTTGGTTTCTCGGGCGTTAACTCCGGCATCATCGTCGCTTCAGAAAATCGGATGATCAAATCCCCTGTTCGCTCAAAAAAGCGACTCCTAAAAGCCATCATTGCGAGCTAGCCTAAAGTCATTGGGGCAACTATTTCTTTTTCTCCAAGGCTACCAGTTCCGAAACGCAGTTCGTTTGGATGACGCTGATGCCGAGAATGCTCATTTCCGATCACGAAGCGCCAGAGCAGGGGGCCGTAGACGTCGAGCTGGAAGAGTTAATAAGTCAAATTATCATCAATCTTGCTCAGATCTATATGGGCGCCCGCACGGAGCCGTCGTCGAACTGCAGTAGCGAGCGCATCATTTTCGATTTTAGCCACCAAGGCGAACGCTACGTTTTGCTAAAGATCGCCTGCATCGATCACAAATTGAAACAACTTAGCGCGAGAGAAAGCGAAATTGTCCAGCTCGTCGCCCGCGGCTTCCAGAATAAATCTATCGCGGGTCGGCTCGGCATCAGCTCTTGGACGGTATGTACGCATCTGCGGAGAATTTTCGCCAAATTAGGCGTCACGTCGCGCGCCGCGATGGTCGCGGAATTCGTCGAGTTCAGCGGCGGTGAAAAGCCCTATGATGGCGTCGAGCATGCATCTGGCGAAAGGAGAAGCAAATCACCGGCGCGTGACAGCGCCGCTCCTGATTTCGTTCGCCCGGGCAGGGCGGAGAGTGGGGTCTGCCCCAGCGGGTTGACGCCGAACCCAAAGCCTGCACGTTGCAAACGGAAGGATCTATAGGGCGCTCCAGGACGCCTGCGCACCCGCCTCGGGGGGCGATACAACGCACAAGACATTATACTCCACAGCTTCCTCGAGATGTTTCCACACCTCAGCGTCGCTCATCCCGATTTCATCGAGGATTTCTGCGACCGATTGCGCGCCATCGACGTGGCGGAGGAAGCGAACCCATGGTTTGAGTTGAGGTTCGAGCGCGAATTCTAGCGCGTTATGCCTCAAAATGTAGTAGTCGCCGTCTTCCTTCAGCCGAGGGTCGCCCGCTTCGCTGCAAACGATGCGTATGCCGTCGGCGAAGCAAAGGACGCTGTCTCGATCAAGAGTGGGCGCCCGCCGGACGAGTGAGATCCCGAACTTCTGCCGCCAAGCGGACCAGTCGTCGATCGCCACTTCCGTCACTGGAAGCGGGCCTTCCCACGCGCAAGCCTCGAGCGGCGTCCTGCCCATGGCGGCGAGAAGTCCCATATTGACCAAATCGAGCACCATATCGACGTTGGCGTATTCGGGGTCGTCAGGCAGTTTCTTAAAGAGGCTCCAAAGAACATCTTTATTGACGACGCGAGCGGTTTCCGACAACTCGACGAGCGCCTCTTCCAAAAGCGCATTATCGTGGGCGCAAAGGAGATTGTACAGGAGGCGACGTGTGTATCTTAAATCCTCGCCAATGAAGAAGGGGGTCTTGGGCCGAAGACGAAATTCGTCCGGAAGGTCGGGCTTCATCGCCTCACGCAAGATCGCTTTGTCCCAAAACAATTTCTCATGAAGCGCCTTTGGAACCAAATATGTCAGTTCGACGATTCGGTGATCGAGGAAGGGCACGCGCGCCTCGACTCCGTTGGCGGCGGATGTTCGATCCTCGTGCCACAGCTGATACATTTGCAACATGTGGCGATAGATGTCCCTATAGGCGTCGAACGCGCCGTCGTAAGGCGGCGCGCCCGTTTGTTCGGCGAGAAAATCTCTTGAGATAAGCCATTCGTCGTCGAGGCTCGCATTTGCGTACGCACTCCAGTCGCCGCTTCGATGCAGCAGGGATTCGCGGTCACGATATCTTAGATTTTTCTCAAATTCGGCCCATGAGGGCCCGTCGGGCGTATTAAAGGCCGACTTGCTGTAACCGCCGTTGAATTCGTCGCTTCCGCTCCCCAGAAGCATGACCTTTAGGTTGGGGACTCGCTTTCGCGCGTGTGCGTGGAGCAAGAACTTGTAAAATTGCTCAGCGCCGGCGATGGGGGTTTCCACCTGACGGATGATTTTGCGCCAGAGCGACGGATCGAGATCAAGTTCGCGCCAATCGTAAAGCACCATATGGCTAGGAAGGCCAAAGAATTTCGCTGCGGCGCAGGCCGTGGGCGCGTCGCCGTTTGTGATCGTGCTCTGAGAAAGCACGGTGAAGGCGTGGATGGCTTTGTGGCGGCTCGCAAGACGCGCGACGGCGAGGGAATCTATTCCACCGCTGAGAAATATGCCGCACTCCACGTCGGCCATGAGTTGCATTTTGACGGCGTCGTCGAGCAGTTCGCGGTAGCGGCGTATGTAGACGCTCTCGTCTTGCGCCGGCTCGGCATCGCGGCGAATCGAGCGGGGATCCCAGTAAGATCTCGCTTTTTGCGCGCCCGACGCGAGATCGATCTCAAGAACATGACCTGCCGGAAGTTGATAGATATTTTCGAAAAATGAACTAAGCTTTCTGTCGCGATCGGGGTAATTCATGGAATTGCGATAGCTGAGCGCCTCGGCCCAATGAAACCCGCTCTTCACGTTGGGGTGAGCAAGCACCGCCTTCACTTCAGAACCGAAAATGAAAACATTCGCGTCGCAATAATAAAAGAGCGGCTTCACGCCGAGCCGGTCGCGACAAAGGATGAGCTTTTGTCTCCGCTTATCGAGGAGAGCAAAGGCGTAGATGCCGTTCAATTGGTCTAAGAACGCCAGCCCTAAGCGATCGTATAAGTGCAACAGGACCTCGCAATCGGACGCGGTCCTGAAATGCTGACTGGAACAAAAGCGTGAGCGTAGATCGAGATGGTTATAGATTTCACCGTTGCAAATCAGCGCCAGCCGTTCATCGTCAGAGCGTAACGGCTGCGCCCCAGTGGCCAAATCGACGATGGCGAGCCGGCGAAAGGACAATCCCACATTCGTCCAAAGAAAGGTTTTTTCATCATCTGGCCCCCGATGAGCCAGTTGCTGAGCCATCGTTCGCAAAATGCGCCGATCGGTCTCCCGAGAAAGCGCCATCCCGTCCAGACGCACAAATCCTGCGATTCCGCACATGCCAAATCACCCTGGAGTTCGTCGCAATTTGCCGAGGTCATCCCGATCAGTTCGCAACTTTAGGATGACGAGCCGCAAAAGATGAGTCGCACGAATGAGGTATGATTTTTAAACTCGCGCGGGGCTTCGTCCGAGGTCGGCGAGATGGCTGACTGAGACCCTGCAAGATGTCGTGGACGCATCGATCAGACAGACTTGAGATTGCCTTCCGCACAGTCGCCGCTTAAGCGTCCATTCGAACGTCAGTGGTTGCTACGTCGGAGCAGATGCCTTCTAGTCTGCAAGGGTGGGCGGCGGCTTCGCTGTCCATGAGCCGCGCGGCGAAACGCTCGCCACCTACTTCGGTGACTATTATGAGATCCGCGGTCGAAGTTGGATCGTGTCCACAATCGCCGGCAATAAGCATGACCCTTTCAGTCGCTCGACGGTGGAGACGACGAGATACAGATGATTTTTGTCCATGCTCGACTCGCGACGCAAGCGTCCGCATGTTCGCATCAGCACGGATGGACAGGAGCCTTCGAGAATCTCACGGGCCTCGCGCAACAACGCAAATTGAAACAGAGCGGCGAAAGAAGATGCAAGAAGGCTCGGCTGCCTAAGAAGGGATGGGTCGAGAAACATCCCGCGGCCATGGCTGCGATGGGCGGCTTCATCCTCATTCGGGCGAACTCTCATTAAGAAGCTGCGGAGCGTTTCGAGACCCATTTGCCCCCTCGTTTTCGACGAAGTCTGCACCCCGCGAGAGCAACTCACTCTAATCAGGGAAGGCTCTCTTTCCATCCTTGTTGAGGACGGCTCTGGAGACCCCCGCGCCGACGAAGGGAACGACGTTCTTTTTTGAAGCAAATTTCTGAAGTAAGATGGGGAATACGCGCGCTGATTCAGCGCCACAGTTCACGCTTTCGCGATCTGCTTCCCTCCGCCGGTAGCGATACAGAGGAGGCTTTCCCTTTTCACGGGGAAATCCGCGCTTTTTTCCTGTTAAGGCGGACTCATTTCCCTGTTTGGTTGCTTAGGGAATTTTGGCGGAGGCCCAAAGGGATTCATCCGCTGACGGAGGGGTTCTGTGAGGCGGCGACCCGTGTTTTCGGTCGATTTCCCTGTTAATTTCACTGTTAGCAGGGAATCTGACGCAGAGACCAGTTCGCCCCGGACTGCTTCCACAGCCATCCAACTCCCTGATTTCCTGTATCTCCTATGGCTCCCGCCTAAGGCGTGGACGGCCCGGCTTTTCCGTAGGTTACGAGTGGGGGGTTGGAGCGACCGCCACCCAGAGACGCAAAGCAGGGGCTTTCAGCGGGGCGAACTGGTCGTCGCGCAGCCATCCGAGCGCCGCCTGCAAGGTCAGATGGAGGCGGTCGAGTTTTATCGAGAGCGGGACCTCGACGCGGCGCCGAACTTTTGGCTCCACGTCGTCAGGGTGACTCTGAAGCGAACGATGGCGTTTGCGGTCATGCCGCAAGTTTACGGTCTCCCCGCGCCGCCGCCGAGCGCCATGGCAGAAGGGCGGCAAAATCTGTAATTTTGTGATCGTTGATGCAGGCCAGCACGTCGGCGAGCCAAGGCCTGCGGATCGACGCGATTGAGCTTCGCTGTAGCAATCAGCGGGTAGATCGTCGCCGCCCGCTCCCCGCCGCGGTCCGAGCCCGCAAAGAGCCATGATCGGCGCCCGAGGGCGACAGTGCGCAGCGCTCGTTCGGCGCATTGTTGGTGAGACAGATGCGCCCATCGTCGAGGAAGCGTGCGAAGGCGCTCCCAGCTGCGCCGATCGCCTCTTGCTACATCCGCGCCCCCATCAGAGCCGCCCAGACGAGGGGGTTTTCGACAGCCTGCTAGTTCAACGCTTGCGCAGGACTGCAACATCCAGATAGCCAAATCGAGCCGGTTCTATCGCAAGCGTTTCGAAGATTCCCGAAGACTCGATCTTGACGTTTTCCATGGAACGGTAAACATTTGGGATGTAGCTTGGAACGCCAAGCCTTGCCTTCAGCTCCGGATCGCACAATTCATCGTTATAGCCTTTGCTTTTCCATCGATTCCACCAATCGCGGTCCAAATAACGGGACGAATAAGCGGCGGCGCATCCACCTGGAAACGCCAATACCGCCAGGCCGCCAGGCTTTAGAAGTCGCGCGAGTTCCTCCATCCATGACCCCTCATCCGCCGCGGGCAGGAAAGGCATGGCTGTAAGGCTGTACACGGCGTCGAAATATTCAGAAGTAAAGGGCATGGAGGGCTTGAAGGAGCCATGGACGAATGCGCCGCTGCTAAAGCGACGCTTGCAAAAAGCGATCTTTTCTCTGTCGGAATCGATTCCCCAAACGTCTGCGCCAGTCCAGTTATCAAGAAAATGGCGCGTCACGCGGCCTTCGCCGCATTGCCAATCAAGAAGCGTCGCCCCCTTGCGCGGAGCAACTCCAAATCTGCTTAGCAGCTCCGCCATGCAGCGATAGTTGTTGTAGCCGTTGAAAACCGCTATTTGGGCGGGCTCCTGCTGGACTGGCGTCGGATCGTCCAGTCCGCCGGGAAATCCGATCGAAGAAATCATCTGGTTGGGAATATAAACCACACCGCCTTGCCTTTCGGTGGCGTCCAACATATGGACAAACGAAATCTTGAACGGATCGGCGGCGGCGGAAGATCTTGCAAGATCGATACTTAGGCGAAACGCTGACCAACTCGCATTTGGCCAATACCAGTAATGATCTCCGAATTCGGGGGAGTATAAAGGATATTCAAGGGTGAAGGCCACGCCCGGACCAAGAACGAAACGCAGTTTCGAGGGATCGCCCATCGGCGGAAGATGCGCACCGTAAATTGTGACGATAGCTCCATCGTACAACATGCTCGGCGCCGAGAATAGAGGATCGGCGCCGTCGCCATAGACGTCCGCCGCCAGCAGCCCCATGCCATTCCGCCTTGGCTCGCGTGCTCCAAGTTGGACTTGCTTCACCAGTCGCCCATTTCGAGGGTCGATTATTTCGATGAATTCTCCGCCAACTAACGAGTGAAGTGGCGGAAGCTCACACGACCAGACCCTACGATCTTGCAGCGCCGTTGGGTCAGGGACAGTCGGAATGGTTGCCCAGGGCTTGCCGTTTACGGTGAGATTGAGTGCGGGAATCTCAGTGAGTCCGTCGCCTAGCGTCAATCGCAGCGAAGAGGGATTATCATGACTGAGCTCGATATCGGTGACGTTGACCACGGCACTTTCCTCTTTTGCCAATCCACTCGACACCGTTCAGCCAGGATCATTTTGAATGTCGAGCGCAAATCATTGCCTGCTGCCGCGGATCTCCGCCGCGCTTTTGTCACCCATTTCCGCATTGACCCGGGAAAGCTCACTCCATCCTTGTAAAAATCCGGGAGCGCTCTCCAAGGCGGCATGAAGAGCTGCTGCCGCCTCCGGAAGATCGCCGTCTTGCGCAAGCCACAATCCTAATTCATAAAGGAACCGTGCGTGCTGAGGCCGCGTTCGCAAAGCTTCGCGAAGAGTGGCTACCGCTTCGCCGCGCCCGAGAGCGCGTTGCCCATATGCTTTAAGAAAATAGCTGAAGGCGGTCGCGTTCCCGCGAAGCTCCATCCGATCGCAAGCCTCAATCGCCTTTTCGTACAATCTTGCTCCGATCAGCGCTTCCGCCAAATTGTGTTCGAGCGCCCAGCCGCCGGCATCTGACAGTTGCTGTCCAAGCTTGACGGACTCATCGAACCGTTTCTCGATTAGAGAGCGGCGAAGCGGTCGGATAAGGTTGGCCCACTGCGGATTTTCATAAGCCTCCAGGTAAGTTTGGCGCCAGGAGCGCGCATCCCAATCAGCCAGACCTTCCGGATAATACAATAATGCGCGTTCGGAATATAGATGAATAACGACGTCTGGTTCCAGATCCTCAATCATATCCTCGTGTAGAGCTAATGGAGGCGAGACGAATGTCGACGTTGAGAACGACCGGGCCAAATAAGGCGACATGAATGTCGCGAATGAGTCTCGCAAGATGACGGCTTTACTTCGTCCATCCTGACAAGTATACGAGGCATAGGCGCGCTCCCGATCATCATAGGCCTTGATTTGCGCTTCAACCTCGGAAGACAACGTCACCTGTTGCAGTAGACCGCGACGCTCGGGTCGCATGTGAACGCCAAGATCGCCAAAACCTTCCTTGTCATGATATAGAATTTGATGGGGCTGCACCACCGAGACATCGACGCGCTTCTGAATTGCTTCTATGATCGACCTGTAGGCGATATACGCTCCGTAATAAGTCCAGTGACTATCGACCCGAAAATAGAGATCCATGGCGCCCTTCGCCAAGCGAAGGGCAGAGGTCAAATCAACAGCCTCGACGCCGGCCTGCCGACAAGCCGTCGTCAACAATTCGGCCAGAGTCGGCGAAGCCAATCGATATTCGCTTGGAAGCTTCTCGGGATAGATACTCGATTTTTCAGGCGCGATGGCCACCACATACGAAATGCCGCGCGCGGCCAACTTTGCGTGTCGGCCTGCAAATTGCGCGGTCAATATTGGCAGATGCGTTTGTGACCAGCTAGAAAGATCGGTTTGCAAATCCAAGACATGGAGGTTTTCATAACGACGAAGGAACAGCCAATTATCGCCGCCTTCGATTACGTCTAGAAGGCTGCCAGCAGGTGCAAAACTCATGGTTTGTTTTTCTCGTGAAGTTGCCGTAGACCTTCAATGAGCGCCCCGACCGTCTGGCTATTCGCGGCGAGCGACTCCGGTATAGTCAGTTTCAGATTTCTCTGCAAACGGACCATTAATATTGTATGCGCCAGCGAATCCCAGCCATCGACATCGTCGGCTGTTGTTTGGTTGGTGATTTCATCATCATCGATATTGAAGGTCTCCGCGATAACCCTCCGCACCTGCTTCGCAAATTCGTCCGTCATGACGCCTCCGCTCGAGTTGTAACCAAGAAACGTGCAAGATTTTCTGAACGGCTTATCTTGCCGCTAGTCGTCTTGACTAAGGAACCGCGGGGGACAAGCTGGACCTTTTTCGGAGTCAACTCAAGGGCGCCATATATTTTCTGCTTCACCTTGCGCTGCAAAGCAGAATACTCCGATTCCGCCAAATCTGTTTCAGCCAAGATAATGGCCTCTTCGCTTCCGACCGCTTCGTTCATTACGCCGAGGGCGACAACTCGCCCTGGGGCTATGCCCGGCACGGACGATGCTGCCGCTTCAATGTCATGAGCATAGTAATTTCGCCCGTGGACGATTAAAATGTCCTTTTTTCGACCCGTGATGAAGAGTTGGCCATTGTCAATAAACCCGATATCGCCGGTGCGATACCAATCCCCGTGAAACGCGGCGCGCGTCGCTGCTTCGTTGGCGAAATAACCGCTGAAAACAAAATCGCCCCGCACGAGAATCTCGCCGACCGGAACGCCGGCGGAAAGAGGCGCCGAAGCTTCGACAAGAATCCGGATGTCTATCCCCTCGATTACGGCGCCGTTCGAGACATAGAGACGCGAACCGGGCGTCTCAGGGAGGCATCGCACCGCACGAGAAGCGGCTTCGATGCCTTTGGCGTCATACCAGACAGCCTCATAGCCTTCGCCAATTGGCGTCTCAGAAACCGCGAAGCATGTTTCCGCCATCGCATAGCACGCTCGCAATTTGGACCGTGGAGCGCCCTCTGCCTCGAAACGGGCGGCAAACAGATCGAAAGTCGATGACTTTACAGGCTCGGAGCAGCTAACGAAACTTTTCACGCTAGTTAAATCGTAACTCCGATCGATCGGAACCGTGTTGACGAGGTGGTTAAATGCGAAATTGGGCAGCCAACAATGGGTGCCATGGAACCGCTCGATGAGACGAAGAAGAAGATCGGGCTGGGTCACCCACTCGAAGGCATCCAAGGAGACGATTGTGGCGCCAACTGAAAGCGGCATCAGGAACGCTGTGAACAGGCCCATGTCATGATAATAAGGCAGCCAGCTCACAACGATCGAAGACTGGTCCAGTCCTGCAGCTTTCGCGTAAGACTCAACCTGCCGATCGATTTGTCGGAAGGTCAAGGCAACCCCTTTTTTCAGGCCTGTAGTCCCTGACGAATGTTGAAGCAATGCAATGGAATCCGCCGCGGGAAGAGTGAGAATTTCTTCTTCCCCATCGAGATGCTCTATGTGCAGGACGGGCACGGCCAACTTGTCCGCGATCGCCGCGACTCCGTCCATCAGATCGCCATAGGTTACAATCGCGACGGGTCGAGTGCGATCGATGACTTCGGCATGCGACTGCCAATACAGATCTGGGTCCTGCTTTGCGGAAGGAAACGGCAGGAAGGACGGAATGAGTCCGGCCCGCATGCAGCCGACAAAGAGAGGCAACTGCAAAAGGTGATGCTTGAGTATTATAAAGACTACACCCGACGATTCAGGGTTGGCGCGGGATTTAATTGCCGCAGCAAGCCTTTTCGAAAGCTCGGCAAACTGAGCATAGGTCAGGACGCTGTATGATTCTGTTTGCCAATGGACCAGACATGGCCGAGAATCTTGCTCGGCGGCGTAGCAGTCCAGATGTCTCAGCAGCATTTCAACTCCGCATTCAGCAACCGATCCGGCTAAGGCCGGATCGAGCTCTCCCCGGCGTGACAAGGTCACTTACTAACAAGACTTGCTGGGTCCAAGCCCGCGCGTCTTGGAAACAAACCATCAACGGCATTTTCTTTCAACAGCCATATCGCACGGTCGCGGTCTTCAAACGCGCGCCGGCGCCAGCCAGCAAACGCCTATAGCGAACCGCGTGCGCTATGAGCGAGATCCGAGCGCAAAACCAGCCCGGCCGGCGAATATGCCTCACTCGGGCTTTCTCGCAATGACCACGGTGTTGATCGTCAGCGCATCCTTTCGCGCCCGCTCAAGCGTCACGCCCGTCGGGAGCGCAAATAAAGTGTCCTCGACCGCCAAGCCAGCATCTCTCACGAGGCTGATCACTTCCTCAGGCGAGCGGTAGAGCGAAATATGATCGGGCGCCGGCGAATTAACCGGCACGCAGATGAAGGCGCGCCCACCCGGCGCCATCAGATCTACGATCGCCGCCATGGCTTCCGGAGGATTCTCCAAATGCTCCAGCACCTCCGAGCAGGTAAGAGAGTCGAACTGCTGGTCGCCCGCCCTCGCCTCCGACGCATCAAAAATATTGACAAGCGACAGATCGACCGGACGCGGGGCGCCCATGGCGAACAGCGCATGGCGCGTAGCGGCTATACTCGACGGGCTGACATCCCACCCAGCGATTGTGGCGGCATTGGGCGCGGCGGCGGCGAAATACAGAAACAGCCCGTGCCCCGGTCCGATTTCCAGATGCCGAAACTGCTGTTTGTTTGCAGGCAAAAAGACATTGCGGAAATAGCGCAGCGTGTCCGTATGGTTTGCCCACCAAAGGTGCGTCATCAAATGGCCGTTCAGATAGCGTGAATGAAAAACGCGGTCGGAGTAAACTGTTCGCTGAGCCTCCTCGAAAGTCCTATGTCTGTATCGGCCTTCGCGCCGGAAAAACAGCTCTTCTTCCATGAACACGCCGCATAACCAGCGATAATCATCGAGGATTGTCGGCAGTTCGTCGCCGCTGATTTGCAAAATCATTTTGCTTATCTCCTCACAAAAAATGAGGTCCTCAGCGCCGGCAGAATCGAATCTGCGATTTAGAAATAGTTTGTGCCTTGGAAACACCGACAATTGCCGATTGATCATATCTGCCAATGTCTGAAACTGAAAATTCATATTCCCTCCCGGCGATTTTCCTAAACCGCATTTATTCTCCAGAGCGCATGCGCGCGACCAGCCCGTCATCATCGAGAAGAAAAGCTTAAGCTTAAGCTCAAGTGATCTCGCTAAGTTGATGACCACGTTTAAGTTATTGACATGCGCCTCGCAAGGCTATTTTATGAGACTGTCGCAATCATGCGACGCGCGCCTGGCGCCGGTTCTACGAAGTAAACAATAGTGACGGAGGCAAGCTCTGTCGATTTGGAACGAAGCTGAATTTACGGAAGACGCCTTGATTGCAGAGCCGATGCGCCTCATTCAAATGGCGCAAGCGTCGGGCGATTGGGCCGGCGCGTTTCAGCGTTGGCGAAGCATATCAGTCCAGCTCCCGGACCGTCACATTGGCGCGATTGTCGGCGCAACCCTCCTCAGAGCGCTGGACCGGCACGAAGAATCTGACGCCATACTAGTCGAAGCCGCGGCGCAATTCCCGCGAAGCGAATGGATCGCTGTCGGCTACGCCTGGAATGCCCAAGACGCTGGCGATACGAAAGAAGCGCTGCGACGCTGGACCAACGTGCGCGAACAATTCCCCCATAATGCTTACGCCTATGCCGCCTCGGGCGCAGCCCTCCTCGGACTTGGCCAAGCAGACGAGTGCGACGTATTGCTAACCGACGCGTTGCGACTGTTTCCCGACCATATCGATATTTGCGTGAATTTCGTGAACGCCGCTCTCTTTCGCGGCGATCTTTGCGAGGCCCTGCGGCGTTGGATCCAGCTAGAAAGCCGTTTTGCGAAAGGTCACGCCGTCAATCTACATATTGCGATCCTGTTTGTCGGGCAGCGAGCCGATGATTGCGACACTGCGGGCAACTCAGTTAAAGAGGCCTTTATAGACGCTGAGAAGCGTGGCGACTGGCCAGAGGCTGCGCGGCTCGCACATACGCTATCGACGTTCGCCCCTGTTTCTATTTCAACTCTGCTCAGATTTTTCCGCGCGTTTTGCATGGCGGCAGAGCGTGACAAGGCGGATCAGGTTTTATCTGCTGTCGCAAGCCGTTCTCCGAATGACGTTCGAGCGGCCCTCGCATTTGTCATGATGGCGCAGACCCAGGGCGATCGGGGGGAGGCCGAACGGCGTTGGCGCGCGCTCTTTGCGACCTTCGCCGACTCTCATTTTATTGCAGCGCAAGCTGCTGCCGCCCTCCGCGAGGCTCGCCGCATCGAGGAAAGCGATGGCTTACTTCGCCGAGCGATAGAGTTTTGGCCTGACAACGCCGCCTTGCGAATCAATTATGCGGTAAACGCCGACGCAGCCGAGGATTGGGCTGAGGCCGTGCAGCGCTGGGACGTGGCTTCTCGTCTTTGGCCGAGGGACGAGAACATAAGATACTGCCGCGGCACCGCTATTTGGCACGCTGACATCATCAGCGGGTTGACGGATGAGAAGCCGACGGAGATTGAGCGGCCTCGTCGCAGCCCAAAGGAAGAAGGCGCGGCGGCGTCCGAGGATGATTTACGCAATGTCGCGCTCGCTTTCGAGAGTCTGGGCGATGATTGCGAATTCGGGCTCATTCAGCGCGCGGCGCGCGCCGAGCCGATCGGGCTATTCCGTTTCGCGGGCGCGGGTAGCGTCCCGAATATGATCAATTTGCTTAACACGGACTTCGAGGCGCTCGGCGATCCCGAATATACGCGTCTCTTCACTCTTCCCAATGGGGAGTATGGCGTTCGTGACGAACGCGGCTTTTATATTGTACACACGTTCGTCAGGGCGGGTACGGTTGTGGAAGACGTGTTTCTTCAGCAACAAATACGGCGCATCAAGTTTCTTAGGCGCAAGCTGATCGAGGATCTAACCAACTCAGAAAAGATTTTTATCTATAAGACGACATGTTCCCAATTGACTGAAGAGGAAGCCTTCGGCCTGCATCGCGGGCTGCAGCGCTATGGGACCAACACATTGTTGGGGGTAAGCATGGAGGACAGCGATCGCCGCGCTGGCACGATCATAGAACTCAGAGAAAACCTGATGCTAGGCTTTGTCGACAAGATGATGCATTCGAAAACGGCACAAGGATTGTCGCTTGAGACGTGGTTCAAACTGCTGCGCGACGCGCACGCCGTGGTAAGGCCGAAGGGGGACGCCGTACGATGAATGCAGCGCCGAGCGCACTCGCGATGCCCTGGCTGCCTAAAGTGTCAGATTTCCGGGGCCGCCTACGAGCATTACGCGATGTCGCGAGCTCCACTTCAACGACCTGGAGCGAAGCTAGGCTGCTCGCGAATTCGCAGACTGACTTTACCCAAGTCAGCGCGCTCGATCAGGTCGTACAGAAGATATTCGCTGGGCGCCCACCAGAAGGACTCGCGACCGACCCTACTCGGCTTGCAATCCTCGGTTCTTCAACCTTTACGCATCTCCAGGCCGGAATACGTGTCGGGGCGCTTCGCCGCGGGATGTGGGCGACGATCTACGAGAATCACTACGGCCAATATCTACAGGAACTGTTGGATTCAAATTCGGGGCTGCATCAATTTCAACCTACTGCGATTCTGTTCGCGTTTGACGCGCGGCACGTTTCTGCTGGCGTCCACGCGAGCCTAGGGGCGGCGGAGGTCGATGTCGAACTCGAAAGCGTCTGCGCCAGGATCGCCGAATGTTGGGACATGGCGCACTCCAAATTCCAGTGCGCCATTTTGCAGCAGACAATCATGCCAGCTCTACCCGAATTAATCGGAGGCAACGAACATCGCCTCCCTGGTTCTCGCGCCGACTTCATCAATCGGCTGAACGCACGGTTGCGAAAGCTTGCAAGGGCGCGCAGCGTCGATCTTGTGGCCATTGACCGTCGGATCGCGCAGGACGGCCTGCAGACGTGGTACGATCCTGCGCTTTGGTGTCGTGCGAAGCAGGAGGTCTCTTTCTCGGCCGCGCCATTGTACGGAGATCTGGTCGCCCGTCTTCTCGCCGCCAAGATGGGCCGTTCGGCCAAATGCCTTGTGCTCGATCTCGACAATACCATTTGGGGTGGCGTGATAGGCGACGACGGCCTCGACGGCATCGCGCTCGGCCACGGTAGCGCGCTCGGCGAAGCTTTCAGTTACGTACAGGAATATGCCCTCGAATTGGCTCGTCGCGGCGTCATACTCGCTGTTTGCTCCAAGAATGATGAAGCGAACGCGCTGGAAGCGTTTGACAGTCATCGGGAAATGCTGCTGCGGCGCGAGCATATTGCCAGCTTCGTCGCCAACTGGAACGATAAGGCGTCAAATCTGCGCGCTATAGCGCAGGAACTGAATATCGGGTTAGACGCGCTCGTGTTCCTCGATGACAATCCAGTCGAGCGCGGTCTGGTGCGGCAGGAACTACCAATGGTAGCGGTGCCCGAAGCACCCGATGACCCGGCTCTCGTTCCGAGGATGCTTTCGGACGCCGGCTATTTCGAGGCGGTCGCGATTACTACGGAAGATAGGCAACGGACGCGGCTCTATCAGCAAAATCGAGAGCACCGCAGCCTTAAAGCGTCCGCGAGCGACCTTGCTTCTTATCTCAAAGGTATGGAGATGCGACTGCATTGGCAGCCGTTGGATCAGTCTAGCCTGCCGCGGGCGGTGCAACTCATCAACAAGACCAACCAGTTTAATCTCACGACCCGCCGCCACAGCGAGGACGACGTCCGTTCCTTCATGAAAGATCCGTCGTGCTTCAGCCTGAACCTGCGCCTGACAGACCGTTTCGGCGACAATGGCGTCATTGCGATCACCCTCGGGAAGGTGCAAGACAACGGCGATGCGGTCATTGATACTTGGCTGATGAGTTGCCGGGTACTCGGCCGCCAAGTTGAGCATGCGACACTCAATCTCATTGCCGCCGAGGCGGGACGTCTTGGCGCCAAGCGGCTGATCGGCGAATACCGGCCGACTCAAAGGAATAACATGGTCAAAGATCACTATGAAAAACTGGGCTTCGTATTGATGTCAAGGAATGCCGACGGTGTCGCTCTCAGCTCGATCAACCTTGCGGACTTTTCCCCGCTTCCGACATATATCGAAATCATGGAAGGTTGAAAAATGACCGACAACGATCTCTACAATCAGCTCACTGAAGTTTTCCGCGACATCTTCGTACGTGACGATATTGCCCTGACACCGGAGATGACGGCTGAAGACGTCGAGGGTTGGGACTCATTTAAAATGATCGAGATTGTAATGGCGGTCGAAAGCCGCTTCGGCATCAAGGTCAAGTCCAAGGAATTGGATGAATTGGAAAGCGTTGGCGATCTCGTCCGTCTAATCTCCGCTAGCCGGCTGGCGCTCAACGACTGACTCCTCGCAGCAAAGCTTGAGGAAAGGCGCGCCCTAGACGCGCCTTTCCTCAGGACGTCCGCCGCCAATAATAACACCTCGAATCCACCCGCAGCAAAGGATCCTCGATCTTTCGATTCGTCCGGAATTCGTCGACGGCCTGACGGCAATTGGTCCAAGCATCTTCGCCATAATCATCGACGATGACGTAACCACCGATCGAAAGCTTATCATAAAGGTTGATCAATCCGTCCATTGTCGACTCGTAGTAGTCGCCATCCAGCCGAATAATCGAAAGCTTCTCAATAGGAGCTGTTGGCAAGGAGTCCCTGAACCAGCCCTTAAGAAATTTTACCTGATCGTCCAACATGTCATAGGCTTTGAAGTTGGCCGCGACCTCCTCCAAGCTGACGGCAAAATTGTTGTAGTACGATTTCATAATTTTGCTGTTGTGGAAATTTGCTTCGACGGGAAATTTTTCGGCGTCTGGTTCGGGTAGTCCTTGAAAAGAGTCAGCGACCCATACCCGCTTGTCGTTGACGCCATAGGCCTTCAACATTGCCCGCATAAAGATTGTGGCGCCGCCGCGCCAAACGCCAGTCTCGATCAGGTCGCCCGGCACGCCCTTGTCGATCGTATCGAGAATGCATGATTGGAGATTATCAAAACGGGCAATCGGAAGCATCGAAATAGCGAAGCCCCGGATATAATGGCTGATGAAGCCGCTGACATATGAGGTTTGATTAGGGTTATCGGCGTCAGGCTCCTCTTCGAACAGCGTGTTTGTGAGAGATCTCTTGAGCAAATTAAGATACAGCTCTACTGCTTCCATTTACATTTCCTTCCAAACGAACCACCGATAGCGATCACAGGTATCGTCATCTCCGCCTCGATCTTAACGCTCGCCACGGGAATCGCCGCAAGTAATATGGCATTTCCTAGAAAGAGGCGCGAGCGCTAGTCGGTCGGACCGCCGTGACGATTCAGCGAACGCCGGCGAATAATCGGATTGCATTGCGGTCGTCGATGTCCACGAGCGGATAGGTGGTGACGACATCGCCTATGATTCCAACGCCTCCTGCGATCGCCAAAAAAGCAGTTAGGGTAACTCCCCATGCCGACAACAAAGCATCCACACGACCTTCATCAACATGCGCAGCGCCGTCTTGTCGAATGCTGCTTCCACAAGTTCACGCAGTTCAGGCGCGCCTCCACACGTTACGAAAAGACCACTAAGAACTACCTCGCTGCCGTAGCCGTCTTTTGCGGGCAAACCTGGCCCATCCCTTTTCATAAGCTTCGCTATTTTCAGCAAATTTGTCTTTTCTTCAAGGGGATAGCCCTTTCGTAATTCACAACTTGTGCTAGAGTATCGGTCACCGGTAGCAGAGCTATCTAAGCCCGGCGCGGCATAGTGGGCTCCTGGAAATCTCTTGGATTATGCAAAGCGACAGATCATGCCCCTTTTTCGAAAAATTCCGACGAGGAGAATGCCAACTAAGCGAACGCGGCTCAAAGGAAGGGGGCAATCCCGCCTCAAGCATTCCCCCTACGGAATCGGCCTTCGCTTATCTTGTTTGAGCGATGAGCAGCCTGCAGGTTCCACTCGCCGCCCCAGCACATAGCCTCCAAGGGCTGGATTTGTTTAATACGGGCTTGCCTTAAAGCCTTACGAAGTCGCGTCAGTTGAGGGCGGGGTCGGGCGCGTCTGCGCCAAGCAGGATCACGGAGAGACATTTGGTTCAAAGATTTCTTCAGAAAATGCGCCCGGCGTCGGAGAGATGCGACGTTGATAGATATTACTATTTCCGGATTTATCCCGATGTCGCTGCGTCCGGAATGAGCGCCGCTGAACATTACGCGGCGCATGGTTGGAGAGAAGGTCGCAATCCGGCCGCCAATTTTCATACGCTGTTTTTCGCGAGCCGAAATATGCCGAAAGGGGCGCTGACTGAAAATCCTCTTTTATATTTCGCGAGACTGAGCGACGAACAAAAGCGAAAAGTACGCCGCGCGCCTCATACGCGGCAGGAGTGGTTGGAAATTCAAAAGACTGTAATTGTCGATTACTTCGACGCCGCCTATTACCAGAGCCGCTATGGGAGCCAACTGAAGGGTCGTAACCCGATCGATCATTACCTCGAAAGAGGGTGGATGGATGGATGCAATCCAAGCGAAAGTTTTGATAATAACGCGCTGCTCATGAAGCGCGGCCATTTGGCGCCCTCCGACATCAATCCACTCTATTTCGCAGTGGTGGTGGATAATTGGCGGCCAAAAAAGGCGGCTGGCTCAGGGGTCAATCTGCGTGA
This sequence comes from Methylocystis sp. JAN1, assembly GCF_052186135.1. Lineage (GTDB taxonomy): Bacteria > Pseudomonadota > Alphaproteobacteria > Rhizobiales > Beijerinckiaceae > Methylocystis. The sequence goes on from NZ_CP181499.1 coordinate 1,619,568, forward strand.
GATAGAAGCGCTCTTGCGCAGCGGCTTTGACGATGCTTGGTATATCAAGCAATACCCAGAGGCGGGACGAAGCGATCTGGAGCCGTTTTTTCATTACTTACATATCGGCGCCAAGTTGGGCTACTCTCCGAACGCGGAATTCTCCGAAGATTTCTACCTTGCTTTCTACAATGACATTCGCGCAGCGGTCGCGCGGGGGGAGATACACTCCGGCTTTCATCATTATCTTGCTGCAGGCGAGAAAGAAAACCGAATTCCCCGCTATGACCTTGCCCGCACCCTAGAAGCTGTCATGCCGGGGGTGACAAAACCGCGTTTGAAAGCCCAAGCGGCGGCGTTGCGACACCGAATGTCGCCTATCGTCGCCACGGTGTGCCCGCGAAACGGACGCACACTCTGGGTTTTGATGCCGCGTTTGAACCCGGACATTTTATTTGGTGGCTACAAGGCGCTTTTTGAGCTGCTTCACGCATTGGCTCCCTTCTCTCGTACTCAGGGATACCGCCTCTCGATTGTGACCACAGAAGAAGATTTTGCCGCCAAGGACTATTTCCTCTGGCGGCTGCGCGGCAGTAAGCCGGCCGAGTTGATCAGCCCACTAGAGGTGCGCGGCCGCGGCGAGATCACCACTCTGGAGATGAGTCCGCGCGACCGATTCCTATGCTATTCGAGCTGGGACGCTTTGCTTGCGGCGCCTTTAGCCGCCCAGACGGACGAGCCTCGGGTGATTTCGCTCGTCCAGGAATATGAGCCGATTTTCCATGATCTTTCAGCGACGCATGCCATGGTTGCGGCGGGGTTCGAGGTTCCGGCCTTTCCCCTATTCAACTCTCGGGCTCTTGCTTCTTATCTGGAACGAAACAACCTTGGCCTGTTCAAGAAGAAACCCGACGCCCAAGAACGGACGGATTACATTATCTTTGAACATGTGATCAACCTGCTGCCGTCACAGACGCTGCAGGAAATGCGTTCGAAGAAAGAGCGCGTTTGTGCCGTCTACGCGCGGCCAGAGGGACACGCGGCGCGCAATCTCTACGAATTCGTGGAACTGGCTCTTGAGCAAATGTGCGCCGAGGACAAATTTGGGCAGAACTGGCGCTTCATCGGGCTTGGTAGCCTGGCCGAGATGCCGCCAATTGATCTTGGCGGCGGGCACCAGCTTGAGTTCAAGCAAAAGATGTCTGAGCAAGAATATATCAACTATGCGCGCTCGATTGATTTAGGCATAAGCCTCATGTACGCGCCGCATCCAAGTGTCGTGCCATTCGAATTTTGTACGACAGGAGCTATCGTTGTGACCAATACGTTCCAAAACCGGCCGGCTGCGTTCTTTGAAGCTCTTTCAGGGAACTTCGTTACCTGTGAGCCCAATCTCGATTCGCTGATCGCGGCGCTCCGGGTCGCGCTCGTAAAGGTCGAAAGCTTCGAATCCCGGTCGGCCAATTTATTTCGTCCGCCACCGACTACGTGGTCGACAACCTTCGACAAGTCTTTCCTCGAGGCCCTGCCGCTTTAGGACCGAAGTATTGTAAGCGCTGTCACGGGTCCGGCGCATCGAGGCGATCACTGGAGCTGGCGGGCGTCGCCAGTGGTCCGAAGGGGAGAAGGCGCGGGCGGTCGAAGAGTTGCTAGCCGCCAACGCGGTCGCCTCGCAGGTCGCGTGTCGACATGACGGGCGGACTTTCGGCGAGATTGCCGCCGAGCGTTTCGCGGCAGGGGTTTGCGGCGATGAAACATCTCGAGGGGCCGCGACGAGCCGCGCTCCCGTGCGGCGCCTGCCGACAGGGACTTAAGCAGTGAGCGAGTCGCGACGCCCCCTGTAATACCAACGGCTATGAGGGTGGCTGACGTGCGCCCAATCTCGCATTCCAATTGAGGTGATCGTTCCTGGTTGAGCGATGAGCCTTCGCCAAGCGTCACAAAGCGGCGTCGATGATGGCGTCGTAGTTTTCGAAGACGAGGTTTGAGAGCCAGTTCTGGCGTCGATACTGCCAGACATTCTCGACCGGGTTCAATTCCCGCGCCCGCGACGGCAAGAGGATCGACGTGATGTTTTTGGGAAGATCGAGCTTGCTCGTCGTACGCCCTCCTGCGTGGTCGAGCAGCAGCACGGCATGCGCGAAAGACGCGTCTCGCTCGTTCGGATCTCAGTTTCGAAGAAAAGCCACGACTGCCTCGCGCGCGGTTCGCATCCTGGTCGAAGGCCGAGAACTGCGAGGGGGCCAAAGACCGTCCGCGTCGAGCGCCATCAAATCGAAAATGGAGCCGAAGCCTTGGCCGAATTTGCGGCGCTAACCAGAGCTCATGGAGCGGACGGGTTTTTTTTCGTCCCCGCAATTTAAGTTCCGGCGGTCTGACAGGCGGCGCGCTGGGCAAGCGAAAGCCCCGCCCGGTTCGACGGAGCGGCTCCAGCAAAAGGAAAATCCTGTGCATTGGATGGAGCCGGAAGCCATTGGCGGGAGCCGGCGTCAGGCGCGGCCGCGCCTCTGCGGATCGCCGTCACGGACCATTGAAATGCACGGCTCCGAGATTGTCGCAATCGTAGCCGCCAAGACTTTTCGCGCGCTCGCGAAAGGCCGCGCTTGCGCAGAATTTCATGAAGCTCTGGAAGGGCGGATCGAAATAGCTCTTGCGCCAGACCAGAAGGTCGAAGCGCTCGACCACGAGCGGCGCGAAAGCGAGCCCGAATTGTTTCGCCACGGCCTCGATCCCGAGCCCGACATCGGCGCGGCCGGCGGCGATCGCCGTGGCGAGATCGGTTTCCGTCCGCTCGACCCAGTCGACGATATGCAGATCCGACTTGCGCAAGCCCTCATTCGTCAGGAGCGTCGAGAGCACCAGTTCGCTGCCGGCCTCCGGCTGGCGCGATTGAAACCGCAGGTCGCCAATATCGCCAAGCCTTGCGATCCGGCGCGTTTCCGTCTGCCGATACATCAGCCCGCGCGTGCGCTTCGTCCATTCGATCAGCACGACGGGCTCCTGGCCGAGATCGCGCTTCACGGCCTCGACGTTCCAGTCAGTCGCCGTCTCGGAGGGAATGTGGAGCCCTGCGGCGAGACAGCCGCGCTGCCTGAAGCGCGCGAGCCCGTCCAGGGCGCCGTCGAGGAGAGCGGCGATGCCGGAGCGTGATTCCCTTAACGCCCAGTCGAGCAGCGGATCGTGCCCGCCGGCCATGATGAGGGGCAGGGGGCTGGTCTCCGCCGCCTTCGCCTGTTGGGGCGCGCCGTCCCGGCTCGCAGCGATCCACTCCTCGATTTCCTTCTTCGGGAACAGAAGCTTGCCGGTCACGCGCCGCACCGGCAGGGCCTTGCCGGAGACGAGATCGTAAATCTTGCGCTCCTTCACCCGCAGCAGGGCGGCCAGTTCGCGGGTCGTGAAATAATCGGACATTCTCACCCTCTACGGCGCTTTTCCGGAAAATTCGCCTAGTTTCAACGACGATCAAATGGAGCGCTATCCTAACGCAAGAAAACCCGGCCTGTTACACCGGCGGGCGCCGAAAAGCTGTGCGAACATGTGCGAAAATTACGCATGACTCAGCCATAGCAATAAAATATGCGTAGGAACACAAGCTGAAACATCTCGCTCAAGCCGGGCGCGCGAGTCGCCGGCCGGCGCCATCAGGACGTTCGCCATGTTCAGATTTTCCGGCATTGCCTTGGCTTTCGCGCTCGCCTTCATAGCCTCGCCCCTGCGCGCCGAGGCGCCGGCGCCTAACGCGGCGACGCAGGCGGGCGCGGCCACGGTCACCGTCTTCGCGGCGGCGAGCCTCAAAAACGCCCTCGACGCGGCGGCGGCGGCCTTCAAGACGAAGACCGGGATCGAGCTGAAGATCAGCTATGCGGGCTCCATGGCCCTCGCCAAGCAGATCGAGTCGGGCGCGCCAGCGGACGTCTTCTTCTCCGCGGACGAAGCGTCGATGGATTATCTGGCGGGGAAGGGCCTGATCAAACCGGATACGCGGGTCGATCTGCTCGGCAACGCCCTCGTCGTCGTCGCGCCGAGAACCGCGAAGCTCGACAAGCTCGCTTTCACCAAGGACGCCTTCACCGCTGCAATCGGCGCCGGCAAGGTCGCGACGGGCGATCCCGCTTCCGTTCCCGTCGGCAAATACGCCAAGGCGGCTCTCGAAAAGCTCGATCTGTGGGCGACGGTCGAGCCCCATTTCGCTTTCACCGACAATGTGCGCGCCGCGCTCATGTTCGTCGTGCGGGAAGAAGCGCCGCTCGGAGTCGTCTATCTCACGGACGCGAAATCGGAGCCGAAGGTGAAGATTGTCGCCAGCTTCCCGGCAAGCTCGCATCCGCCGATCGTCTATCCGATCGCCGCCACGTCGACCGCGACGGGAGACGGCGCCGCGAGGCTGCTCGCTTTTCTCAAGAGCGAGCCGGCCAAGGCCATCTTCGTCGAGCAGGGATTTGTCGTGAGATAGTCGAGCGCACGGTTCATTCGTCCAATATGCCGACCACCTGTCGCGTCGCCGGATCGACGATGGCGATGCGCCGGTCGCTGACGACAAAACGATAGTCGCGCAGGCTCGGCGCCTGCGCGACTAGCTTGCGCGGGAAAATGGCGAGATGAGCGCGGCGCGGCGCGATCGCCCCGATTTCCGCTTTGAAATCCTGGCTTCTGACACGCGCCGATCGCCAGTCGACGACTGTCTGATAGGCGAGTCGCCGTTGCTGCGGCGACAATCCGAGCGTGGCCGCGTTCTTTCTACTCTCATCGGCGGCGACCGCGTAAGGGTCGGAGCGCGCGTAAAGATGACGCGCGCCGGCGTTCGCTTCCTGCGTTTCGAGCCGCGTGGGCGGCAGAGTGAGCGCCCTGTTCCGCTCCGCCTGAAAGGTCTCGGAGCGGGCGTCGGGAATATCGCGCCGATGCGCGCCCGGTCCGATGAAATTGAGCAGATACACGGCGGCCGCGAATGCGGCGAGCTGCCCGGCGATGACGCGAATCTGCAAGCGCCCGGCTTTTCCCTCCCATTGCTCCGCGGGGTTTTCGACAAGGAGCGCCGCACGGGTTTGCGCCGCGCGCCGAGCCGTCTTTCTGTCCATCGCCGTCGCGGCGACATGGGCGATGAGCGCGTCGCGCGAGGCCTGTTCGGAGGCGGTGTCGAGAAGCCCGTTGAAAATCAGATTGTCTTCCATGGAGCGCAGGAGAACCTTGCGCCGCATGAGTTCGCGCGTGGCGTCGACGATCTCCTGATAGGTTTCGCCGAGCGCGCCCAGTTCATCGACGACGAGCATGTCGCCCGGCGACAGATCGTCGTGAAGCCGCGGGCGCACGGCGCTTCGTCGCGGCGGGCGCACGATCGCCTGGTCGATAGCAAGGCCCGTCGCCTCGGCTTCTTTCCATGCGGCGACGGCCTGCGTTGATCCCCGGTCTCCGTAAAGATATGTCGTCATTCCGCCCCGCCGCCGTTCGGCCTATTTCGCTTCCGCGCCCGGCTTCGCCGGCGGCCGGATGACGGGCATGGAGTCGGGGTTCGGCGCAGGCGGCCGCTTCTCGGCTTCGCTGTCGATGCCGGGTTTCGGCTTGAGAACGCCTTTTTGCCGATCGAGCTTTTCGCTCAGCGTGTCGCCGCTCTTCTTCCCGCCGGTTCCCTGCGTCGCCTCGGCGCCGCGCGCGGAGGCTTGGGCGAGCGCCAAAGCGCCGATGAAGCAGATCAAACCAAAGAGGCGCGCACGCATTCCGCTCTCCTCACCGTCGCATCGATGGGTGAGCTATCGCCAAAGGTCGGCAAGGCAAGCGCGGGCGGAGTAAAGCTTCGCGTCAGGCTGAAAAACGGGGGCCGGAAGCAGGTTCCGGCCCCCTTCGAACGATCTCGCCTTCCGTCCTACCGCGCGCTGGAGGTCGCGCCGGAGCCATAGCCGCCATTGCCGGCCGGTCCCGCAACGCCGTCCTGCGCGGCGGAAATCGCGCCGCCGCGCAAAGGAGGGACAACCGTCTCGGGCGCGCGCGCCTCGGCGTCGCAGATCGACACGATAAGCGCGCCGAGGACGATGAGATAGGCGGCGACGATGTCTCGCATCGTCCGGGAGCGGAGATAGGACGCGACGACCTTGCGCGTCGCGTCGGCGAAAATTGAGAAATGCGACATGTCCCTCCACCTCCTTGGACGCGACAATGTCGGCGCAATCCATAAGAATCGTTGTGGCGGACCGATAAAATTGTGTGGAAACGGTGAGTTTGGTGCGCGCGGCTCGCCCGCAGCCAGCCGCCTTCTGCAGCGAAACGCCCGCCAAAAAAGCCGCCGGCATGTCGCCATGCGAGCGGCATGCTCTGCCTGAGGCGCGCGTCAGGCGGCTGGTTGCGGCGTCCGCGTCTTGCGGGACGGCCGCCGTCTCGAGCGCTTTCGCGTTTGATGCGGCTGATGCGGCGGCGTCGTCACCGACGCCTCGGCATGGGTCTCAGGGGCGGGAACTTCCGGCCGTAGCTCACGATAATGGCGTCTCGCCGACTCGATGAGATCAAGGCCGCCATAGCCGTCCAGCGGATAGATGGCGATGCCGGCCGGCAGCGACGGGGCCCCCTCGTCGATGAGGTCGCGCCGTCGCGCCGCCGCGGTGAGACGCGATGCGACCGTTTCCAGATCCTTTCGGCCGGCGAGAAGGCAGATCGAAACGAGGATCTGTCTGCCGTTTATGATCGCCACATGGTCGGTCTCACGGAGGGCGCGACGGAAATCCTGCGCGAGCGACGCAATGAGCTGGTCGGAGCCCTCCGCGCCATTCTCCGCTTCGAAAGCGACGAGGGCGGGGAATTCAAAATAGATCAGCCCGACGGTGCGGCTCAGCCGCACGGAGGCCTCGGCGGCGGCTTCGATTTCGCGCGCGAGGATGTCGATCCTGCTCGATGACTTGAACGGATTCTGGGGAAGCGTGCGGGGCACGAGGTCATATTGCCCCGGCGCCGGCTTCCAGGGCGCGGGGTTCTGCGCCTCCGTTCGCTCCTCTTCGGGCTCCTGGTCGGAGCGGTTCAGCAGATAGTAAAGACCGCCCAGGACGGTGAGCACGCCTGCGATCACGCGCAGATACGAGAAGATATCGGCGTCTTGCGGCATGTCTCGAACCTCCGTGACGACAGCGCGTCTCGTCGACAACTGGGCGCCGGCCTTCGGCGCGGGCGGCGGCGCCGCGTCAGCTTCTGGCGGCGTCTGCACATAAGCCGCCGGCTCAAGGCCCGATTCCAGCCTTTCCAATGAGCCGATTCGCGGTTGCCAATTTTGCGCGAGAATTTGGTCCATCTCGCGGCGATCGAGACATGCCCCTCCGCGCATCGTCGCCGCGATGAGCGAAAGAAGGTGCAGCGTCGCCGGATAATAATTCTGGCGGTCGGAGAAGCGGTAAAAGCTTTGCGGATATCCCGTTCCCTGGCAACTGCACCGCAGCAGAGCGGCGACCGCCTGATAGCCGGGTTCGGCGAGAGCTTCGCCGGCGCCCTGCGTCGCCACGATGGCGGCGCCCGTCCTCCACGCCGAGTCGAAGACGCTCAGCCGCTCCGATGTCGCGGCGTCGGCCCAGAAAAGATAGAGCGGGATGCGCAGCGCATCGTAACCGAAACGTTCGTCGAAGCCCTGGGCGGGCGAGAGGTTTGGTTTCGCGAGCGACAGCCAGTCGGTTGGGAGCTTCGCCTTTCCGAACTGCGCGCGGGCGATCAGGTCGAGGCCGCTCTGCATCACGGCGTTCCAGTCGAAGGCAGGGTGTAGCTGCGCGAGGCGGTAGAAGGCGGGGAAGACCCAATAGGAGAGATTGACCACCGGGCCGTCCGGGCGCTCCTTGGGTCCGAACCCTTCGGCGGCGGGCATGAGCACGGGCCCGAAGGCGCGCGTCGGCTTGACGAGCTTGGCGGCGATCTCCTTCGTCATCGCTTGCGCGGCGCTCAGATAGCCGGAATCGCTCCAGTAGTCCGCCGCTTCCGCAAGCGCCCAAGCGATGAGAATGTCCCCGTCGCTCGCATTATGCGGGTCCTGCTTGTAGCGCGGCTGCCCCGTCCAGCGCCACGCCGCGAGATTGTCCTTGCGGGTGTTGAGATTAAGCGTCGTCCAGGTCAGGATCTGATCGAAAGCCGCGCGGTCGGCCGCCGCGGCGGCCAGCAACAGGCCGTAACCCTGTCCTTCGCTATGGCTGAAGGCGCCGTTGCCCGTGTCGATGACGCGGCCGGCGTCGCTGACGAAGCGGCGCCGCCAGGCGTCCCAGACGGGGCTGCCGCGCAACATGCCCCCGATCGCGACCGGTCCGGACGGGGCCAGGATCGCCGCGTCGGCGAAACCGGCCGCCCGCGCGGGCGCGAGATGCGCCGCGAAACAAGCGAGAATCCCCGCGACAGAGACTCGTAGCAAGCTGATCTTCATGAAAAATCTCTAATTTCCCACACCGCACAGGCCGTGGTTGCAGATTTCCGGGATTGCACTGCTCTTGGATGATTACTCATGAGTTACAGCATTGATCTGAAAAGTGTAAAATCCGATTTCCCGAGAGCCTACATTTGTCCGGATTGGAATTCGATCAAATCGATTTTTCTGTCGCATTTCCGCGTTTTCGCCGCCTTTGCAGCCCAAAAGAACAGGCGGGGCTAGACGACGGGTTCAGATCTTGCGCAGACGAAACCACCTCCTTCTTCTCGGCGCCTCCCTGTCTTTCGTTTTCGGGCAGAGGGCTGCGATCGGCCAGTATTATTACCCTCGCGAACCGGGCGGCCCCTACGCCTATGATCGCGGGCTCGCGAGCCCCTATGAGGCTGACCCGGACGGCGATTATGACCGGCCGACGCGCGCGCGTCCGCGCAGGGGCCTTGCGCCGCGCGAACGGGATTACGGCGACGATGCGCCGGACCGCGACCCCGTCGGCCCCGCGCCGGGGTCGCGCCGTCCGACCCGCCTCGCTTCCCTCCCGCCCGACGCCGATCCCGCCTATTCCACGCCGCTCGACTTCGACGACCAGGTCGATCCGGGCGTGTCGACGCGGGAGCTGGTGGACGATCCCACGGGCAGGCCCGCCGGGACGATCACGATCGACACCAGGGCGCGCAAGCTCTACCTCTCGATGGGCGGGGGCCGGGCCTATGAATATGGCGTGGGCGTCGGCCGCCAGGGCTTCGCCTGGAAGGGCGAGGCGCAGGTCGGGCGCAAGGCCTATTGGCCGGGCTGGACGCCGCCCAAGGAAATGCTGCTGCGGCGCCCGGACCTTCCCGACCATATGGAAGGCGGCCTCGAGAACCCGCTCGGCGCCCGTGCGCTCTATCTCTTCCGGGGCGCCAAGGACACGATGTTCCGCATCCACGGCACCAATGAGCCGGACACGATCGGGCAGGCCGTGTCGTCGGGGTGCATCCGCATGCTCAACGCCGACGTGATCGACCTTTATCGGCGCGTCTCTAAAGGAACGCGCGTCGTCGTCCTCTAGATGGCCGCCGCATTCACGGCCGGCGCCTTTTTCGCAGCGCGCTCAGGGGATCAGCGGTCCCGCTCGTCGAGCGACTGGACGAGCGCGACGAGGCGTTCGGGAACCGGCTCGCGGAGCATGGTCTGGTAGTAGTCGCGCAATTGGCGGCCGAGGCGGTCTTCCGTCTCGGTCTTCCGACGGGCGGCGAGAAGCGCGGAACCTTGATCGCCGCGCAGCGGAGCGACGGTCGCGGCCCCTTTTCCGGTTCGCCTCAGCATGGCGGAGCCCGCGCGATCGTCATAGGCCTTGCGGGGGGAAGCGCTCCGGGCGCCGCCTGCCTCGCTCGGGTTGAGCACGGATCCGAACTCGAGAAGGTTCATGGGCGCCTCGCGTCTTCGCGAGGGAACGCCGTGGGAGACGGCGATCGAAACTCGCGCGGAATCGAGGAAAATTGAAAAGAATTAATTAACCGTAAACTTCCTCCAGACATCTCTTTTCCCGTTGACAGGCGGCGCCCGTTCGGCCTGGCTTCCGCGTCGCCCGCTTTGCCGCGCGCCGCCGCACACCAGGGGAAAGAATTTGCTGCTCTTTCTATGCGCATTGCCGATGTGGCTCGGCGCCTTCTTCACCGTCCTCCTTCCGACCGCCCTTGCGATGCTCGGGCCGATTGTCGTGAGGAAGCGCTATCCGCTTTCGGTCCTCGTTAAGAACAATGAGATCGCCGGATTCAAATTCGCCACGGTCGGCGTGATTTACGCCGTTATTCTCGCCTTCGCGATCGTCGCCGTCTGGGACAAGTTCAATGAGGCGGAGGCGCTCGTCTTGAGAGAGGCCGGCGCGGCGGCGACGCTCTATCGCATCTCCGCCGCCGATGAGCCCGATGCGCGCGCCATGCGCGAGGAGATCGGCAATTACCTGACCGCCGTGCTCGAAGACGACTGGCCGAAAATGGCGGTGTCGCAGGAGGGGCGCGAAGCGGCGAAGGCGCTCGACCGCCTTTATGCGGCGGCGATGCGGTTTGGCGAAGGCAAGCGGCAGGCCGTCGGCGTCGAGATCATGAAGGAGCTCGGCGCCATAACGGAAGCGCGACGCGGCCGGCTGCATCACGCGATGGGCGTCGTGCCGCCGGCGCTATGGCTGATGCTCGTCTTCGGCGCCTTGCTGACGATCGGCTTCACTTTTTTCTTCGGACTCGAAAACCTCAAATCGCAGGTGACGATGATCGGAGGGCTGGCGTCGATTGTTTTCCTCGGGCTTTTCGTGATCATCTCCTACGATCATCCCTTTACGGGCGAGGTCTTTGTCGAGCCCCACCCCATCAAGGCCGTGCTCGACGACTTCCGCGCCGTCGAGACGCTCAGCGCGGCGCAAAGGCGATGACGCGCGCGGGCGCCCCGGAGCCTTGCGCGATCTTCATCGGCATGGCGATCACGAGCGCGCCCGTCGCCGGAAGCTGATCGAGATTTGTCAGGTTCTCGAGTCCCGGCACATTGGCTGCGCCGATTGTGCGGTGAACGAGAAAATCGTGCGACGGCCCGATGTCGACGCTCGCCGTGTCGACGCCGATCAGCGAGACATGGCGCTCGGCGACGAGCAGCGCGGCCGCCTCCGGTCCGAAGGACGGGAAGTGCAGATTATCGACCTTCCCCGGCGCGTCGTCGCCGAGATAGGCCTTGCGGTCCGGCCAGCGCGCGCTCCAGCCCGTGCGCAGGAGAACGATGGCCCCGTCGGGAATGCGCCCGTTCTTTTCTTCCCAGGCCGCAATATCGTCGGGCGCAAGCGCATAGTCCGCGTTTTTCGCCGTCTTCTCCGTCACGTCGATGACGACGGCGGGGCGGATGAGGCGATCGAGCGGAATGTCGGAATTGGTCCAGCGGCTCTCTGCGAAATGCATCGGCGCGTCGATATGCGTGCCGCCATGTTCCGGCGAGCAGAAGGCGTTCGAATAGTAGAAAAAGCCGCCCTTGGTGAAGCCCTTGTGCTCCTGCTTGAGTTGGAAGCCCGTCGGCTCGGTCGGCCAATAGATCGTGTTGGCGTCGTAAGGGTGGCTCAGATCCACGACCTTCGACGAAGCCAGATCGATCGTCTGCGCCGCGGCCGGGCGAAGAACCGTCGCGGCGATCGCCAATGCGCAAGGAATTCCCGTCAATAACCGACGCATCGCCCCTTCTCCCGGTAAGCGCCGCCGGCCGGCGCGAGAGGCGGCGAGATTGCCCGCTCGAAAGCCTTTTGCCAATCGTTTCAGCGGCGGATGGCGCGGCTCGTCTCAAATATCGCTTCTCCCCGCCGGGACCCGATCGCCGCCGGGACTGCGGCGCCGCGCGGCGGGAGCGAAAAAGCCGCGGCGTCGAATGGCGTCGTGGCTTATCTTCTTGCGCGCATGGCCGTTACGCGCAGTAGGGCGCGAGGCCGTCTTCGCCGCGCACGATATCCGCGATCTTGATCACCGCCTCGGTGCGGTTGCGCACCTGCAGCTTGCGCATGACGTTGCGGATGTGCACCTTCACGCTGCTTTCGCTCATGCTGAGCTCATAGGCGATGACCTTGTTCGACTTGCCCTTGAGCAGCGCGCGCACGACATCGTTCTCCCGCGCGGTGAAGTCGAGTTTCATCTCGCCGGACGCCCGCTCCGGCGCCGACTCCTGCCGCGTCTCCATCACGAGGTTGGGCGGCACGAAGACGCCGCCGACGAGAACCAGCTTGATGGCGCCCGCGACCACTTCGAGGGGCGTGTCGCTTGGGATGTAGCCCTTCGCGCCAGAGCGCAGACTGCTGGCGATCTGGGAGCGGCTCTCATTGTCCGAGAAGACAATGACCGGCACTTCCTTTTCCCAGTGGGACAATTCCTGGACGAGCTCCGCCTGCTCGCTGTCCATTTGCTTGTCGACGCCGCTGAGAATGATCACGCAGGCCGATGCGCCCGTGGGGTCCCGTTCCCAGGCTTGGACGTCGGGATAGGTCAGAACCGGAAGGCCGAGCTTCTTCTGGAGACATAAAGCCAAGCATTCACGGATCAGCGCTCGGCATTCGATGATGACGACGGAGGGTGCAAAAGAACCCTGCAAATGCGCTGTCGAAAAAATCTCGTCTCGCGCATAGATGTCGTCTTGAGCATCTCCAATCATAGCTACCCCCTACGCAAACGCAAACGCAACGCGCTGTTAAGCACAATTCATTTTTGTCTACATTTAGTTGGCTTGCAAGACAAATTTAATCTTCAAACTAGGGCTTGTCCGTGTCGGAGCGTTTTAGGGAGGAGTTCGAGATCATTTTCTTGGCGCGAATTCGTCTAATACTGTCGATAAATATCTATGTAACCGTTGCGAATATCGCATCTACAAGGGTGGGCGCGGCCGCGAGGCCGCGCCGGGCGGAATCGATCACCAGTAATACCGGCGCGGACCCCAATAGCGGTGGCCGTAAAAGGGCCGCGGGCGGTAATAGGGACGGTAATAGCCGCCCCATTGGCCTCCCGCGCGGCAGCCGCCCCACGGACCGCGATGGCCATAGGGGCCGCAGCCGCCCCAAACCTGGACAATCAGGCCCTGTTCCGACGGCGGCGCGGGAACCGGCATGGCCGCCTGCGCGGCGTCGAAGGCGAGCGGCAGAGCCGTAAAGACGCCGAAAGCGGCGGCTCCGATCAACGGTTTCGGGATCATGGCGACGTTTCCTTTTGTGCATTTGCGCAATTTGCGCGGCGATCTCAGGCCGATTCATCCGGCCCGGACATCATAACGCGCTGGCGCCCGGCGGCAGCGGGCGAAGGCCGGCGTTTGCGATGCGCTCTTGCGAAAATGGTGAACGCTTTCTGCGCCCTGCAATGGGCGGCGCACGGCCGCTCCGCCCGGAGGGTGCGTATTTTCCACAATAGCGCTCGCCCGGCCGCCGGCTGAAGATGACGGGACCGCGCCAGCCATGCGGGCGCAGCGCCATGCGATCGGACGAAAAGGCCTCAACCGTTCGGCGCAAGGGAAAAGCTCGGTTTCGCGGCCGGGCTTTTCTCCTTTCGGAGCGGAGCGGCGAGGCCGCGCGCCCGTTTCCATGTTATGCCGACGCCAGTGGGGTCGGAGGCGTCGATGATCATCTCCTCTGTCGCGGATTACCGCGAGGCGGCGCGGCGAAAGCTGCCGCGCTTTCTTTTCGACTATATTGACGGCGGCGCCTATGCGGAGGAGACGCTGCGCGCCAATGTCGCCGACTTGGCGACGATTCGGCTCCGGCAGCGTGTGCTGAGAGGCGTCGCGGATCTCGATTTGTCCGCCCGGTTCTTCGGCCAGTCGGCGGCGCTTCCCGTGATCCTCGGCCCCGTCGGGCTGTCGGGCATGTTCGCTCGTCGCGGCGAGGTTCAGGCCGCCGCGGCGGCGGCGAGGATGGGAACGCCCTTTGTGCTTTCCACCGTATCCGTCTGCTCGATCGAGGAAGTGGCGTCGCAAAGCGCGCGGCCGATCTGGTTTCAGCTTTATGTGCTGAAAGACCGCGGCTTCATGCGCCACGTTCTGGAGCGCGCCCAGGCCGCCGGCGTCCGCACGCTCGTTTTCACCGTCGATCTGCCGACGCCCGGCGCCCGCTATCGCGACGCGCATTCCGGCATGTCTGGCCCCTATGCGCGCCAGCGTCGCATTCTGCAGGCGATGACGCGGCCCGCCTGGGCCTGCGACGTCGGCCTGCGCGGGCGCCCGCACGATCTGGGAAACATCTCGAATTATCTTGGCGAGGCGGTGAGTCTCACAGACTATATCGGCTGGCTCTCCGCAAATATGGATCCGTCCATCGCCTGGTCCGATATCGAATGGGTTCGCGACTTCTGGAAGGGCGATCTCGTCATCAAGGGCGTTCTCGATCCGGGCGACGCCCGCGACGCGGTACGCTTCGGCGCGGACGGCGTTGTCGTCTCCAACCATGGCGGGCGCCAGCTCGACGGCGTCCCCTCCACGGCCAAAGCGTTGCCCGCGATCGCGCAGGCGGTTGGATCGGATCTTGTCGTCCTCGCCGACTCGGGCGTTCGCTCCGGCCTCGATGTGTTGCGCATGCTGGCGCTCGGCGCGCGCGGCGTGCTTCTCGGCCGCGCGATGGCCTATGCGCTGGCGGCGCAGGGACGGGCCGGCGTCGAAAACATGCTGCGTCTCATCGGCGACGAGCTGCGCGTCGCGATGATCCTGACCGGACAGGCTTCCGTGGCGAAGGCGAGCGGAGACATGCTCGCTTGACATGTCCGGCGCGGCAAGCGCTCGATAGATGTGGTTTGGACGCCGCCCCGCGCCTGCATGGCGCGACAGAGCGCAACCACGAGCCGGGGAGCGAAATCTGATCATGGCCGATGACGCGCACACGCCTGGATGCGGCGGCGAAGGCGTCGGGGAACAGGACCTCAAGAATGAGTCGCTTCGTTTCGTCGTTTGCGGTTCGTCCGGCGCCGGCAAGACGACGCTCGTCGCGCGTATGCTCGTCGACGCAGGGCAGATCCTGGAAACCTCACCTTCCGCACTCAATCCCGATCTAACGCGCAAAGCTGAATCGAGCGAGGCGGAGAAGGAGAAGAGGAGCGCGACAGACCGCGCTTACCAATGCTTCGAAACGCGCAGGCGCAGATTCCTCGTTACGGATATGGCGGGGTGCGATGCGCGCGATTTGGTCGCCGGCGCGATGGGCGTCGATCTCGCCGTGATGCTCGTCGACGGCGAACTGCCTGCGCCGGAGGAGACCCGCCGTCAACTGCTGATCGCGTCGCTGCTCGGCGTTCGGCGCCTCGTGCTTGTTGTCAACAAGATCGACCTGATCGATTTCAAAAGAGACCTGATCGAGTCGATCATCGAAACCTATTCAGCTGTCGCGACGGCGCGCGGCTTCGAATCGATCGCGTCGATTCCGGTCTCCGCGCGTTACGGCGACAATGTAACCTCAAAATCCGCCCGCACGCCCTGGCGCGATGGTCCGACGCTGCTCGACTGTCTCGAAGCGGCGCCGGCGGATAGCGGGATTCGCGACAAGGCGTTTCGCTTTCGCGTCCAATCCGCCGTTTTGTTGGACGGTGGTTTTCGCGGTTATTCGGGCCGCGTCGCGTCCGGGCGGATCTCCATTGGCGACCGGGCCGCGGATGCGGCAACCGGTCGTTATGCCGCGGTCTCGCGCATCGTGACCGATGACGGCGATCGTCCCGCGATTGGGGTCGGGCGGACGGCGACTCTTGTCGTCGAACCGGAGATCGAGCTTTCGCACGGCAATCTGCTGGTCGAGCCGACCGCGCGTCCGCACGTCGCCGATCAGTTCCAGGCGCACATTATCTGGTTCGGGCGTGAGAACCTGATCCCTGGCCGCGCTTATTTGCTGCGGACCGACTCCGAAAGCGTTTGGGTTACGGTGACGGCGCTGAAATACAGCATCGGCGTCGACAGCTTCGCGCATGCGGCGGCCAGGACGCTCTCGATGAACGAAATCGGCGTGTGCAATCTGTCGACGCAGCGCCCCATCGCCTTCGACAGCTACGCGGAAAACTCCGCGACAGGCCATTTTGAACTGGTCGACCGTTTTTCAAACGCGACCGTCGGCGTGGGACTTATCGACTTCCCGTTGCGCCGCGCGCAAAACGTCCATTGGCAGGCGCTGGACATCGACAAGGCGGCGCGCGCCGCGCAGAAAGACCAGTCGCCGGTCGTGCTGTGGTTTACCGGGCTTTCAGGCTCCGGCAAATCGACCGTCGCCAACCTCCTGGAGAAGCTGCTGCACGCAAAGGGCAAGCACACATTTCTGCTCGACGGCGACAATGTGCGCCATGGCCTCAATCGCGATCTCGGATTCACGGACGCCGATCGCGTAGAAAACATTCGCCGCGTTGCCGAGGTCGCGAAGCTGATGAACGAGGCCGGCCTGATCGTCCTCGTTTCTTTCATCTCGCCTTTTCGCTCGGAACGCCAGATGGCGCGCGAGATGCTGCCCGAGGGCGAGTTCATCGAAGTTTACGTCGACACGCCGATAGAAGAATGCGCGCGACGCGATCCGAAGGGGCTCTACAAACGCGCGAGAGCTGGCCAGATACAAAACTTCACGGGAATCTCTTCGCCATATGAGCCTCCTGAAACGCCGGAGATTCATTTGCACACGGTCGGTCGCGATCCCATCGATCTAGCGAAGTTGGTCGAAGCCTACCTCGAAGAAAAAATGGCGCGGGGCGCCTGATCGCCGCGAGAGGGCTTGCAGCGCGTCGGGTGAATTTATCCCCGCGCTCGCTGCTGGAGGCGCGGTCTTGAAATCGGAATCCAACGAACGCGCTTTGGCGCCGAATCGATGCGAGATTTGATCAGAAACTGTCGAGCTCTAGAAAACCGCTGCCTCGGCTAACTATATATTATAATGAAGGAAATTAGGTCGTCCGTGGGGCGGGGGGACGGCTCGTGCGCCGGAACGCGGCCAGGGGGCATTGATGGATTTTTTTGCGCGACTGCAGGTGGAAGCCGACCCATTCCTCGCTTCGACAATGGCTGCAGTGCGAATTCGTGAGATCCTCTCACGCGCCGGGCTCCCTGATCTGGCGAATCCCGACGATGTCGTCGATTTGGTCGATCCTTCCTATTATGTAAAAAGATACGGCCATTTGATCGAGAAAATCGGCGATCCATACGAGCATTATTTCACTCAGGGCGCGTTCGAGGGAACCAGTCCGAACTTTTACTTCGACAGCTCGTGGTATCTGTCCGTCAATCCGGATGTCGCCGAAGCGAAGATAAATCCGCTCGTCCATTATGCGCTGTATGGAGAGCGCGAGGGCCGGTCTCCCAGCCTGTTGTTCGACCCGCAATGGTACCGTCGCCGTTACGATCTATCGGAGGACGAATGCGCGCTTGCTCATTATATGAGACATCGGGCGACCGGCGCGTACAGCCCCTTTCCGGAATTCGACGTTCCCGATTATCTCGCCCGGCACCCCGACATTGCGCAGGCTAAAGTCGATCCCGTCGAGCACTATGTCGAATATGGCTATCGGGAGGGACGGAATCCCTCCAATTTGTTCGACACAAATTACTACCTTTGGAGTCGTTTAGGCGGCAAGGCCGCCGAATGTCCGCTGTTGCATTATCTGGCTCACCGTCATGAGCCAGGCGCGCGCGGCGCGCCCGACGACAATTACGCTTCCGTCGCGCGAGAGGTCAGGCGTTTCACGCAGCCATCCGCATATTTCGAAGAGTTTCAGCCGGCAGCCGAAGGGAAGGCGCCGCAGGCCAAGGTGCTCGCATATTATCTGCCTCAATTTCATTCCTTTCCCGAAAACGATGCGTGGTGGGGAAAGGGATTTACCGAATGGACCAATCTGGGCAGAGGCCTGCCGCGCTTCCAGGGCCATTATCAGCCGCGCATCCCGCGGGACTTGGGTTTCTACAACCTTGAGTCTGTGCAACTGATGAAACGGCAAATAGAACTCGCCCGGGCGTCCGGGATATATGGCTTTATTTATTATTACTACTGGTTCAACGGCAAAAGGCTCATGGACAGGCCCTTGGACGGATTCTTGGCCGATCCCGGTCTGGATATGCCCTTTTGCATCATGTGGGCGAATGAGAACTGGACGCGGCGCTGGGACGGCGCCGAGAGCGAAATACTGATTTCGCAAGACTATGACGAAGCGGACGATGAAGGCCTGTGTGCGGATATCGCCCGCCATTTCAAGGATCCGCGTTATATCCGGATAGATGGACGTCCGCTGTTCTTCCTTTATCGCGCCTCGAGCATTCCGAACGCGGCCGGCGCAGTAGCCAGGTGGCGCTCAATATTGTCGCGCCAGCATAGGGAGGATCCGATTTTTGTGAGCGCGCAAGCCTTTGGCGACAACGATCCTGCATCCTTCGGGATGGACGGCGCCATCGAGTTCCCCCCTCACAAGATTGTCAATAATCTGCGCACGCAAAACCAGTCGCTGCATCTTCTCGATTATGAATTCAAGGGGCAGGCGTACAGCTATGAGGACGTGGTGCGTAGCTCGCTCGACGACGCGCCCAGCACGTCGCTTCCTGTCATAAAGACGGCCATTCCGAGCTGGGACAACGATGCGCGCCGTCAGGGCGCGGGCCTTGTCATCACGGGCTCCACCCCCGAGCAATATGAATCCTGGCTCGCGAAGCTGATAAAGCGCGCGCAGGAGAAGCCGTTCTTCGGCGAGTCGTTCGTCTGCGTCAACGCCTGGAACGAGTGGTGCGAGGGAGCCTATCTGGAGCCGGACCTGCACTTTGGCGCGGCCTATTTGAACGCCACGTCGAGGGCGGTGTTCGGCCGCGCGCGGAAACAAAGCTCGCGCGTGCTGCTCGTCGGCCACGACGCCTTCAGCGCGGGGGCGCAATATCTCCTGCTCAATATTGGCCGAACCCTAAAACGGACAAATGGCGTAGAAGTTCAATTCCTGCTTCTCGACGGCGGAGCGTTGAAGGCCGATTACGAGAAGGTGGCGAAAACGCACATTATTTCGGAAAGCCTCAGATTGCGGAGTTTTCTGAAGGAAATGCGCCAGCGCGGATTTGGCGCCGTCATTGTGAACACGGCTGCGACCGCCCATGTCGCGCCCCTGGCGAATGATGCGGGGCTGCCGCCGATTTTGCTCATTCACGAAATGCCGCGCATGCTGGCGGAGCGCAACCTCGTGCGTTCGGTCCAGCGGGCCCTGGAGTGCGGGAAGCGCATTGTTTTTGCGGCGCCGACCGTGCGCGATCTTGTGCTCAAGGAAGCGCAGGCGGAACCGAGGCTGCCGTCTACCTTGATCCTGCCGCAAGGCGTCTATCGTCCGATCGCGCCGTCGGATGAAAGCGCGCGCCGCCTGCGCCAGGAATTTTCGATTGCGACGACCGAGCCGCTGGTCATCGGCGTCGGCTACGGCGATCTGCGCAAAGGTTTCGATTTGTTCATTCAGGTTTGGCGTCTGTTGCAGAGCGCGCTGAAGAAGGTTCACTTCATCTGGGTCGGCGACGTTTGTCCGCATGTCATGAAATGGCTTGGCCCGGAGGTTGAGTCTGCGGCCGAGACGGGGACGTTTCATGTAACGGGATTTCGGGACGACGTTGACGCTTTTTACGCCGCCGCCGATTGCTTCGTGCTGACGTCCAGAGAGGATCCTTACCCTTCCGTCGTGCTGGAGGCGATGAGCGCGGGATTGCCGGCGATCGCATTCGACAAGGCTGGCGGAATTCCCGATCTTTTGAAGGATACGTCCTTTGGGGAAGTCGCGCCCTTCTGCGATACCGTGGCGATGGCGCGCGCGGTGAGGGAAGCGCTCGATCATCCTCTTTCTTCGGAAGAGCGGAACGCGCGTCGCGAATATATTCGGAATCGGTTCGATTTCCAGGACTATGCCGCGGACTTGTTGGAGCTGTCCTTGCCGGGCTTGCGGAGAGTGTCCGCCGCGGTTCCCAATTACAACTATGCGCGATATATGCCGGAGCGTCTTGGGTCTGTCTTTGCGCAGACTTATCCTATTCGCGAAGTCATCGTGCTGGACGATTGTTCGAGCGACGACAGTCTCGAGGCGATTCAAAAGACGGCGGCTCATTGGGAGCGCGATATTCGCCTCGTCGCGAACGACGTCAATTCCGGCTCCGTGTTTTCGCAGTGGCGAAAAGCGGCTCTGCTCGCAAAGGGCGATTTCGTCTGGATTGCCGAGGCGGACGACAGTTGTGACGCAGAGTTCCTAGAGGAGCTGATACCGTTCTTCGACAAGGACGAGCAGGTTAAATTCGTGTTCTCGGACAGTCGGACAGTCGACGCCGACGGGTCGCCGCAGTGGGACAGCTACAAGAGCTACTATGCGACGGTCGCGCCGGACGCCTTGTCGAAGAGCGCGGTTTTCGACGGGGCTGAATTCGTCGCGAAATATCTTTCGGTCAAAAACGTCATCCTCAACGCGAGTTCGGTCGTGTGGCGCAGGGCGAGCCTTTTGGCCGCGCTGGATGCGTGCGAAACAGCGTTGAGCAATTATCGCTTCGCCGGAGACTGGGTTCTGTATCTCACCGCCCTGTCGCAGCCGAACGCCCGCGTCGGATATAACGCCTCCGCTTTGAATGTGCACCGTAGGCACGGATCGAGCGTGACCCACTCCACGGAGGGAGCGAGGCACATAGACGAAATCGCGCGCGTTCACGCGCTGATTGCGGAACTTTTCCCGAGGATCGACGAGGCGTCCAAAAAGCAGTCGGCTTACCGTGACGAACTGAGAGATCAATTCGGGCTTCAGGCGGCGGAATCCGTGTAACGGCTTCTGAAGCCTTCTTGCGCAATCCCCACAAATTTCACAACCACGGAGGCAGCGGTCATGTACGTACCCAGTTTCAACTTTTTCTCTCAGCGTCTGAATGTGTCGCGGGAAGCGCTGGAAAGTAACGAAAACGTTACAATTCCGGCGGGCTCGCTTCGCTTCCTGCTTCAGTTGGCGGTAGCCGTAGGCGAGTTCGATCAAGAGAACTATCTCGAAAACAATCCTGATCTCTCTGCCGCCGTCAAGGCCGGAAGACTGGACGATGTCAGGCTGCATTACATTCGGCACGGCTTTTTCGAGGGGCGAAAGGGCGCGACGCCCCGCGTCGACGAGGGCTGGTACCGCGAGCAATACCCCGACGTTGCGAAAGCCATCGATCAAGGCGCGATCACGTCTGCGTCGCTGCATTTCCTGACCAGCGGCGAAGTTGAAGGGCGCGTCCCTCAGGAGGCGTTTCTCACCGACATTAGCGAGTGGAAGCGCTCATTCAAGGACGCTTGAGCAAGGCTTGATCCGGCGAGCGATGTCGAAAAGGCGAACGGATGCCGTTCGCCACACGAAACGCAGCAAGAGGGTGAATGCATGTATATGCCGTCGGTAAACTTTATTTTGCAGCGCTTGGGCGTGACGAAATCGGATCTGATGGGAGAGGGCGAATTGGAGGTTCCGGCGAGATTCGTCAAAATCTTGCTGAGAATGGCCGCCGAGGCGGGCGACTTCGACAAATCCCAATATCTGCAAGTCAATCCCGATATTGAAGCGGCCTTCCGGGCCGGGAAGCTCAACGATATCCGAGGGCATTATCTGAAGAGCGGGTTCTTTGAAGGTCGAGGCGGGTCTGTTCGGGTCGACGAATATTGGTACCTGCGCCAATATCCGGATGTCGCGCGAGCAAAAAAGGACCGGAAAATCGATTCGGCGACGAAGCATTTTTTCGCCGCGGGCGAGCTTGAGGCGCGGGCGGCGCGCAAGGAATATGTGGGCGACGTAACAAAGTGGGAAGAGCTTTTTCCCCGTAGGTAGACTTCGAGGGCGTGGACCCGTCGCTACGGATCGCCGGCGCGTTCACGTCCTCTCTCATGCGTCGACATGCGGATCGCACCGAGGGAGTCGCCGGTTTGTCGAGAGGTTTGCTTGCAAGGCGTATCGCCGTTTACGCGCCGATCCTTATTTTTTTATGTGGCTCCGCTTCTGCCGAAGACGCGGATCAGTCGAAGCTGGTTTGGGATTTGATGCGCCACGAAACCAGCCTGACTTCTATTTATCGGTATCAAGCGGACGGAAATACTTTCTTCGGCCAGCGCCCGCAAGGCGATCAAAACCTGTCGCGCTCTCCGATCGGAGAAGCCTTCGCGGTGATCTCCGAGCCGGTCGCCGGCGCGCTCCCCCTTTACCGTTTCACGATAGACAAAAGGCTCTCTTATGTTGCTTCGTGGCTCCAGCCGCCAACGGGCAGCAAGCTGCTGGGGTTCATTTTTGCGCGCCCGTCCCCTGGATTGCTGCCGTTAAAGCTTGTTTGTTCGACGCAGGCCACGAATTGCACGCTTGCGACTGGATCGCCCGATAGCGCGGCCGGCGACGCAATCGGCTATGTCTTCCCGCGCGCGCGACCGTTCAGAATAGGCGCCTATTACTTCGGGATGTTTTCTCCGGAAGCGTGGGGACGCGGAAAAGGGCGCATCGCCGAGAGGATTGCGAAGTTCTACGGAAAAGGCGGAGATGACCCGTATTGGTGGGCTGGCGTGCGGGATTTTTACGAAGGACGCCTGCCGGAAGCCCTGGAATCGGAATATCCTGCGGCCGCCGATTTCTTTCACAAGGACTGGTCTCGCCTCAAGCCGGAAATCGGGTGGTACAATCAGCGCGATCCCAGGACGCTTGAACGCCACATTGAGCAGGCGACGAGCAACGGCGTCAGTTTCTTCAACTTCTATTGGTATTGGGACGCGGATTTAGGCGACGAGGCGTTAAATGACGGGCTTAACAGCTTCTTGGAGGCGCGGAACGGTTCGGATATGGATTTCATGCTTTCGATCTGCGAGCACGGTTGGCGCCTTTCGATTCCGGCGGAGCAATATGATCGGGTCGCGGGTCTCCTTGTTAGAAAATATCTTTCGAAGCCCAATTACCTGCATGATGGCGTCGGCCGCCCGATACTCCAGCTGTGCGACGCGAACGGCATCAGGAGCGGCGACTCCGATCACGGGTCCAAAATCGATATCGCAGCGGCTGAGAAATTTGTCGCCAGCATAAGGTCGGAGGCGAAGACGGCGCTTGACGAAGAGGTGGATATTCTGGTGCGGATGGATTCGAAAGACGCAGGAGAATTACGAAAGAGCGCGATTTTTGACGGCGGAAGTTGCGTCGCGCCCGTTCTCGACAGGCGCGACCTGGCCGCCAATTATGCGATGCACCCCGGGTGGTTCGCGAAGGTGGCCCAAGGATGGCCGTTCATGCCATGTTTCAACGAACGGATGGATGAACGGCCGAGAGTGGGCATCATGAAGCCGCCGGAGGAAATCTTTTTTTTCGAACAAGCGGCCGACCCGGGGACGTTCGCCGTTGGGCTCCGCGCGGTGAAGACTTGGATGGATCAACGGAAATCGGAGGATTTAAGCCGGTTCCTAGCGATCTACGCTTGGAACGAATGGCATGAGGGCGGCGTTTTAGAGCCGACCAAAAAAGACGGGGCCGCGCTTATCCGTGAAATTCCGCAGGTGTTCCAAACGCCGACCCTGTCGCCCCGGAGAGAATCCGACGGCAAATAAAACTTGCCTCCGCGCAGCGGCCAAGAGCCCTTCGTGACGGCCGACGAGTCGTCCGCGCTTGCGACTCTCGAACGCGACCCGACGAAAGCGCCCAGCCAATCACCACGCGGGTACAAGTCCGTTGGCCAATAGAAAATCCCGGTAGTGCGGCAGCAACGCGTCGTATCGCGCTTTTACCTTTGTCGGGTCAAAAGTCAGCAGGAGCGACGGGATGTCAAACTCGTCAAGCTCACGGATGTCGACTTGCGGGACGTGAAAGAACTCACACATCTCGCTTACCCTGGTGTCGTGGGAAATGACCACAGTCGGCGCGCCGGCCTGCAAACCGACCATCCCGCCATGAAACCTCGTTCCTACGACGAAGTCGACCGTCCTCATCTCGTCAAGCCAATCATCGACATCCCAGTAGATGCGCATCCGGGTTCGGAGCCAGCTCCTGAGCTTACGGTCGTCCGCGACGCCGGCGAAGAGACTTGCGAGCGCATTACAGGCGTTCAACGCGGCTGCGCCGCCCTGCTCGTCGGCAAGCGTGATTTCCTGGGCCTCTGTCTGCGCGACAAAGAGCGCGTCATACTGCACCGCCTCGGAAACGAGGCGTCGAATGACCCTCCACATGACGTCTTTGTCGAAAGTGTGCTTCAGAACGTCACGTGACGCGTTGATCGCGACTTTCAGATTCTTTTCGCCAGCGTTGCATCTGAAGTGCAAGCCTGCGTTCCTCGACATGTAGAATGACGGGCATCCCGTCACCTGAAAGTTTTTGATGCCGCGCTTCGTCAGGACGGAGCCGGTAAAATCTCCCCGCACGCCGATCCGCGCGGCTCGCTCCGCGACGAGCGAAAGAAATCTCTCCGTTCCCGGCAGGAGCTTCACGTCGGAGGAATAGTCATTCGACTGGGCGCCGAGGCCGATAATCGACAAGGGCAGGTTCGTCCGCTCGATGAAGTTCGCCATCCCCCCGAAATCGAAGGCTTCGAAAAGAAAATTGGCGGCCGCGATAACGATATGGTCAAAGTTCGCATTCACATATTCCGGGCCGCGCGAATGATCCCAACTGACGGAATCATAGGCCAGCGTCTTCAGCAGGCCGTAGGCGATGACCTGGTTGCCGGAGTTCCCTCCAGTGGCGGCCAGGCGCTTCGTCCAGGTGTCGGGGCGCGGCGTACCGAGGCTGGGCGAGGCGCCCATCAGAAATATTCTCATCCCGTCCCTGCGACACAAAGTGATTTCATGTGATTTATCATCATCCTAGCGCTCGTTCAACGACTGCGTTCCAGCTTTGGCTCCCATGATGCGGTCGCGAGCGGCGATGTTGACGTTTTGCGTTGAGTTCATGTGAAAACCGGGCTCGCCTTCGCCAACGCGCTCCGGCGTGCGGCGGTCGAGCGAGGGCGCGGCGCTTCGCCGTCTTCGTAGACGCATGCGCCGCCCCGCGCCGGTGGAATTAACCTTTAGGACGTTTTCTGGGAGACACGGTTAAAGACAATGTTAACCTTACCCTCGTTGGTGGGTTTGAAAGCGTTCGGGCGCTTGGGCGACGAGTGACGAAAATGCAGCCTGGAAGTAGCGGCATAAGTATCTCAGCGGTAGACCAGCGTTTGATGGCGATGCTGGAGGAGCTCGAAAGAGGATTGCGCCGCGCCGAGGCGGCGGAGCGCATTCTCGGCGCCTCCTTTGGCAAGACGGCGCGGCCGGCAAGGAAGCGGCAGGCGGCGGCGAAGGGCGCCTCTTGGAAGGCCCGCACGGCGATCCAGACGCTCGACCGCACCATGGCCGTCATCATCTTCCTTTGGGTCGCCAGCGTCGTTTGGTGCTTCCTGATCGACCGGCAAATTGGAGGCGGATCGACGGCGGCCGTCGCGGAGCGTCTGCAGAGCGAGAATGGCTCTGCATTGCGTTCGGCTGAGACGGGCTCGCGACAGGCCGCCTCCGCCTTGAAAGAGGCGAAGGCGCCCGCAACCGAAAACCACGCAGAGGGACTCTCGGTCGAAGCGTTCGAGCGCGAGGTTCATCGGCTTTTCTCCGAAAACCGCCAGCGGGCGCAGGCGAAGGGAAAGGAGGCGGAGCCCGCGGACGATCCGGCGGAGCCGGATCACGCTTTTCCCCTGATCAAAGGCCAGTCTTTCCCGGAGCCGCTTGCCCCGCCGTCTGTCGCGAAAGCGGCGCCCGGCGAGGCCGCCCGCGTCGAAGCGGACGCGCAGGCCCTGGACGCGCAGCGGACGAACGCCATGAAACTCGCCAGGGCGAAGGCGTCGTTTGAAAAGACCAAGAGACCGAAAGTCACGAGCAAACAGATCCCGGCGCCGCCTCCCGGTCGAGCGGATCAGGAGCCGAAGGGATTGCCCTCTTTCGCCGTCGCCGTGACCGAAACCATAAGCGGACTCATCAAAAGCTGGAGTCGGTAGATCACGCCGCGTTTAGACGGGATCGCCCGGACGCAGAAGACGCCCGCGCGCCAAATATGAATGCGCCTGAAAATTCAGCGCGTGAGCAGATCCCGTCGCTGTCGGAGGGAGCTGGTAAAATTCTTAAAAGATGGATGCGCTCACGGTTAGGGTAACGGTGCAGGAGACCTTGGCGCCCTTCAATGTGCAATCGGCACACACCTTGAGGCAGACTTTTCCGACCAATGCGCCCCAGCAGTTCTCCCAGCACTGTTTAGACGAGCCGCCGCCCTTTCCGCGCTCGGCGGTTCCCACCGGGCCATGGTCGCAGAGATTCTCCTCAGGGAACTTGATAACGATTCTCGGCCTGGGATCCTTCTCGTGCTCGTCGTCCGGGACGGGCTGAATCGCGGCGCCCTCGAGAACGGCCGGAACCTTTATTCCAAGAACGCGGGCGAGCTGGCGCGCGTCATCGCCTTTGGATACCTCGCCCGGGATTCGCTGGCTTAGTTCTCGATAGAAATGAGCAATTTCGAGCAGAGTCTCAGCCGACTCCAGAACCGCGAACACGTCGCGCATGACGCGCCCTCCCTGCATCGCCCCCGATGTCCCCCCAGGTTCCGACGCCAGCTTTCTCCTGTCGGAGGTTTTCGACAAGGAAGAAAGCTTGGTAACTTTACCAAGTCGAATCGTCGCTAAAGGCCTCGGGGCGGATGGTCGCTGATCTGCGCTTGCCGACGCGCTCGCTTTTTGCGTCCGAGCGTCCTAGATTTAGGACATCGCCGGGGATTCCGAACCGTAGGCCCGTCGGCGGCTGAGAGACATAAGCGCTCCCGCTTACAGCGATGACGAGCGCGCGCATGCCAGCGAAACCCCCCATTTCTCGGCGTCCTCCCGACGCGCAAGCAGGCGCTTGGCTTCACGATTTTTCCGTGGCGGTGCGTGAGTTCCGCCGCTCCAATGACGCGATGATTTCAGCGAGCAAGCAGTGCGTTGCGGAATCGTGTTTGCTGATGCGGAGAGTTAATTACATCGACCTGAGAATATCGAGACCAGTCATCGCGAACAAGGAAAGCGATGGCCCCGGTTGAGCCGGCCCCTTCCCCTCGAATTTGATGGATCTCTAAGATCTTGATTTTCTTGGTGGAGCCAGACGGAATCGAACCGACGACCTCTTCAATGCCATTGAAGCGCTCTCCCAACTGAGCTATGGCCCCATCCTATTTTACCCGCCTCTTTGGGGGAAGCTTCGGCCAACGCGTTGTCGACGGGCGCTGTATAGTTCAGCCGGGCTCGACCTGCAAGCCCGACTTTCGATTTTGCGTCGAAAAGGCCGCAAGCTAGGCGGCGGCGGCGGTGACGCGGTTGCGGCCCGAGGATTTCGAGGCGTAGAGCGCCTTGTCGGCGCGGCGCAGGAGGGCGTCGGCATTGGCGTCCGCCCCGCGTTCGGCGAGGCCGATCGAGGTCGTGATCGGGATCGTCCGCGTCGCTTTCGGGTCGATCGGAAACTTGTCCCCTTCGACCGCCGCGCGCACGCGCTCGGCGATGCGCTCGGCGACGCCCAACGACGTGTCGGGCATGACGACGACGAATTCCTCGCCGCCCAGGCGGCAGACGAGGTCGGCCCCGCGCAGCACGCGCTTGATCCGCTGCGCGAAGGTCTTGAGCACCTCGTCGCCCGCGTCGTGCCCATAGGTGTCGTTGACCGATTTGAAGTGGTCGATGTCGAGGATCATCAGCGACAGCGGTTGACCCTTATGCGCCGCCTGATCGAGCGCATTGGCGAGATGCGTTTCGAGGAAGCGGCGATTGTTGAGGCCGGTGAGCGCATCGACGACGGCGAGTTCGATCGCCGCCTGGACATTGTCGCGCAGACTGTCCGTGTAGCGTTTGCGGCGCAACTGCGTGCGGACGCGCGCGACCAGCTCGTTGCGGTCGATGGGACGCATGATGTAGTCGTTCACGCCGAGATCGAGGCCGCGCAGCACGCGCTGACGGTCTTCCAGATCGGCGAGAAGTAGGATTGGAATCGAGCGCGTGCGCTCGAGCGACCGAAGTTGGCTGCACAAGCGCAGCGCGTCGAAATCCATCAGGTTCAGGCTCACGATCACGAGCTCGTAATTGTTCTCCGCGGCGCGGAAAAGCGCTTCCTGCGGATAACTCTCGATCTCGATGTCGTGGTAATCGCGCAGCGCCGCGACGATGCGGTCGGAGGAGCCCGGACGGTCCTCCACGAGCAGAATGCGGCCGCGCTCGCCATCATTGGGCTCCCGCGACGAAAGACCGAGATTGGCCGACGTGTTGGCGCGGGCGCGCAGCTCGTCGAGCATGATCTTGAGGCGCGTCAGCGACCGGACGCGGGCGATGAGCGCCATCTCGTCAACGGGCTTGGTGAGGAAGTCGTCCGCGCCACATTCGAGGCCGCGCACGCGGTCGGCTGGCTGGTCCAGCGCGGTGACCATGACGACCGGCAGATGCAAGGTCGCCGGATCCGATTTCAGGCGCGTGCAGACTTCGAAGCCGTCCATGCCCGGCATCATGACGTCCAGGAGAACGATGTCGCAGCGCCCGTCGCGGCACAGCTCCAGCGCCTCGGGGCCGTTCGTCGCGGCGACGACGTCGAAATATTCTGCGGAGAGACGCGCTTCCAGCAGCTTGATGTTGGGCAGGAGATCGTCAACGATCAGGACGCGTGCGGTCATATTGCTGACGTCTCCTACTTCTTTTCCGCAAGGAAAGAATTCACCGTCTCGAGGAATTTGGCAACCGAGATCGGCTTCGAGAGATAAGCCTCGCAACCGCCCTGGCGGATTTTCTCTTCGTCGCCCTTCATGGCGAAAGCGGTAATGGCGATGACGGGAATGTGTTTCAGCTCGTCGTCGTCCTTCAGCCAGCGCGTGACCTCCAGCCCGCTCACTTCAGGCAGCTGAATGTCCATCAGGATCAGGTCGGGACGGCGCTCGCGCGCCAGCGAGATCGCTTCCACGCCGCTTTTCGTCCGAAGCGTCGCATGACCGTTCGCCTCCAACAGATCGTTGAAGAGCTTCATATTGAGTTCGTTATCCTCTACGATGAGGACGGTCTTTTTCATGGAGCCAACTCTAGAGACGCGGCGGCTTTGAAGCGGCAAAAGGATCAAAGGCCGGACCGTTTCAGCGACCGATAGCATGGGAAGATTAATGAAAGTCAGTCGCGAATTGCATGATCCTCGCCGCGCGAAGGCCGCGGAGCCGCCCGCAGCCGAGCTTGCTTTGCGCGCGCTCGCCTTTCTCGCCCGCGACGAAGAGCGCGTCGCGCGCTTCCTGGCCCTGACCGGACTCGACGCCGGCGATCTGCGCGATCTGCTTGGCGATCATGGCTTTCATCTTGCGGTTCTCGACCATGTGGCGGGCGACGAAGCGATGCTTCTCGAATTCGTCGCGTCCGAGTCGCTGCCGCCCGAATCCGTGGGGCGCGCCCGTCGGGCTTTGGGCGGCGGCGAAGCTTGAGTTACGCTATTCACACCCTCTTTGCATCGCGCGTAAGGCGACGCTTCCCCGCCCTTTTTTGCGCAATGTAAATAGATCGTTAAATTTCGGCGGCGAGCGCGTCGGCTCCGGCCTTCGCCACCACGCCGTCCTCAAAGGATTGCACGCCGGATACGCCGATCGCGCCGACGACCTGACCCTCGTGCAGGAGCGGCAGCCCGCCTTCCACCGGCGTGATATGGGGGAGGCTGAGCAGCGCCGCGCGGCCGCTGGCGACGGTTTCTTCGAGCGCCTTTGTGGGACGCTTGAACAGCGCCGCGGACCGCGCCTTCGCCTGGGCGATATCGCACGAGGCCGGCTGCACGCCGTCCAAACGCTCCAGATAGACGGGCAGGCCGGCGTCGTCGACAATGGCGATGACGACGCTCCAGCCGTTGCGCTGCGCCTCCTGAGCGGCCGCGGCCGCGACCCGCTTGGCGTCGGCGAGCGTGAGGACGAACTTCATTTTCATAATCGTTTCCCCTTGGCTATGGGTTGAGGCGAGCGTGAAGGCTCGCGGTCCGGCGGCGCTTTCCTGGACCGCGCCTTCAGGCGCGCAGAGTTCGCCAGATCATCCTGGCGATGGTTCCGGGCTTGCGCCCATTCTGCGCCTCGACTAGGGAAAATTCGCGAGGCCGGAGAGGGAGAACTCCCACGGCGGGAGGATCCGCGCAACGCTGTGGCGACGGCGGCGCTGGAGGCGCAGGGAGGCGCGAGAACAATGCTCATCATGCCCGCGCCGGAGCCGGACATTCTCGCGCGCCGGGACGAGCTGATCGCGCGGTTGCGCGACATTCTGCCGGCGCCCGATCTCATTGTCGATGAGACGGCGCGGCGCGCCTATGAGTGCGACGCCTTCACCATGTATCGCGCGCTGCCGCTCGTGGTCGCGCTGCCCGAGACCGTTGCGCAGGTGAGCGTCATTCTCGCGCTCGCCGCCGAGATGAACGTCAAGATCGTGCCGCGCGGCGCCGGCACGTCGCTTTCGGGGGGCTCCATGCCGCTCGAGGACGGCATTCTTCTCGGCATGTCGAAGTTCAACCGCATCCTTGAGATCGATTACGAAAACCGCTGCGCGCGCGTGCAGCCCGGCGTGCAGAACCTCGCCATTTCCAAGGCGGTTGAGGGCAGGGGCTTCTATTACGCGCCCGATCCGTCGTCGCAGATCGCCTGCTCCATCGGCGGCAATGTCGCGGAGAATGCGGGCGGCGTGCATTGCCTCAAATACGGGCTGACGACGAACAATATACTCGGTCTCGAAGTCGTGCTGATGGGCGGCGAGGTCGTTCGCCTCGGCGGCAAGCATCTCGACAGCGAGGCATACGATCTCCTGGGATTGATGACGGGCTCGGAAGGACTTCTCGGCGTCGTCACGGAAGTCACCGTGCGCATTTTGCAGAAGCCCGCCGTGGCGCGCGGCCTGCTCGTCGGCTTCCCGAGCGTTACGGCCGGCGCGCGCTTCGTCGGCGCGGTGATTGCGCGCGGGATCATTCCCGGCGGCATGGAGATGATGGACAGGAAGACCATCCACGCCGTCGAGCGCTTCCAGCCCTGCGGCTATCCGCTCGACGCCGAGGCCATCGTCATCGTCGAGCTCGACGGCGCGCAGGCGGAGGTGGATCATCTCGTCGGCCTCGTGGAAGGAATCGCGCGCGAGGAAGGCGCGACCACGACGAAGATTTCGCACAGCGAGGCCGAGCGCCTGCAATTCTGGGCGGGGCGCAAGAACGCGTTCCCGGCGGTCTCCTGCATCAAGCCGGATTATCTCTGCATGGACGGCACGATCCCGCGCGCGCGCCTGCCCGAAGTGCTCGAAGGCATGGACGAAATCGCCAGACGCGAAGGCCTGCAGGTCGCCAATGTCTTTCACGCGGGCGACGGCAATCTGCATCCGCTGATATTGTACGACTCATCGATTGAGGGCGACATCGAGCGCGCGGAGCGCGTGGGCTTCGACATTTTGCGCCTCTGCGTGTCCGTCGGCGGCGTGCTGACCGGCGAGCATGGCGTCGGCGTCGAGAAGCGCGATCTGATGGGCGAGATGTTCAACGAGACGGATCTTGAGCAACAATTGCGCGTCAAATGCGCCTTCGACCCGGCGAACCGCCTCAATCCCGGCAAGGTCTTCCCGACGCTGCATCGCTGCGCCGAATTCGGCATGATGCATGTCTCGGGCGGCAAGACGCCTTTTCCGGATCTGCCGAGGTTCTGATGGACGCCGCGATCGCTTCGCTGGAAGTTCGAGACGCCGTCGACGCGGCGGAAGCGTTGCGCATCGCGAACGCCCGCAAGACCCCCGTCGGCATTATCGGCGCGGGCACGAAGAAACGGCTCGGCCGCCATGCGCCGCAGCCGCAGGAATTGTCGACCCGTGCGCTCTCGGGCGTGACGCTCTACGAGCCGGAGGAGCTTGTTCTCTCCGCGCGCGCGGGCGCTCCCTTGCGCGAGATCGAGGCCCTGCTCGACGCGCATAATCAGCAGCTCGCCTTCGAGCCGATGGATTATGCGCCGCTTCTCGGCGGCGCGACGAAGAGCGCCACGATCGGCGGCGTCATTGCGGTTAACGCCTCGGGCCCCCGCCGCGTCAAGGCAGGCGCCGCGCGCGACCATCTGCTGGGCTTTCATTGCGTCACGGGGCGCGGCGAGATCGTGAAATCGGGCGGTCGAGTGATGAAGAACGTCACCGGCTACGACCTTTCCAAGCTTGTCTGCGGCTCGTACGGCACGCTCGCGCTTCTGACCGAAGTGACGCTGAAAGTGCTGCCCAAGGCCGAGACGGAGCAGACCTTGCTGGTTCTCGGCCTCGACGAGGCGCAAAGCCTCGCCGCCTTGCGCCGCGCCTCCGGCACGCCGAACGAAGTGTCTTCCCTCGCCATGCTGCCCGCCGGCGCCGAGCCGCTCGGCTATGCCGAAAACGCCGCCTTGCTGCGTCTCGAAGGCCCCGAGATTTCCGTCGTCACGCGCCGCGACGCGCTCATCGCTGAACTGCGTGAGAACGGCGCGCATTTCGAAACATTGGCCCATGAGGAGTCGGTCGCGCTCTGGGCGTCGCTGCGCGACGCGGCGCCGATCGCGTCTCTTACGGGCAAGATCTGGCGCATCTCCGTCGCGCCGACGGACGGATTCAAGGTGATCGAAGCGCTTCGCCGCGCCGGCGCGCCGATTCTGGCGCATTTCTACGACTGGGCGGGCGGGATGATCTGGCTGTGTCTTGAGTCGGCGCCCGACGCTCACGCGGCCGCGGTTCGCGCCGCCGTCGACGCACATGGCGGTCATGCGACGCTCATCCGCGCTTCGGACGAGGCGCGGATGAGCGTGGACGTGTTTCACCCGCAGCCTGCGCCGCTCGCCGCGCTCACAAGGCGCGTGAAGGAGAGCTTCGATCCCGCGCATATTCTGGAGCGCGGCCGTATGCGCGAGTCCTTCTGATGCAGACGCATTTCTCGCTCGCCGCGCTTGCGGACCCGGACATGGCGCAGTCGGAGAAAATTCTGCGCGCCTGCGTGCATTGCGGCTTCTGCACCGCGACCTGCCCGACCTATCTGCTGACGGGCGACGAGCTCGACAGCCCGCGCGGCCGCATTTATCTCATCAAGGAGATGCTGGAGAACGAGCGTCCGGCCGACGCGCGCACGGCGCGCCACATCGACCGCTGCCTCTCCTGCTTTTCCTGCATGACGACCTGTCCGTCCAGCGTGCATTACATGCACCTCGTCGACCATGCGCGCGCCCATATCGAGAGGACGTATCGGCGGCCTTTGCAGGACAGGGCGCTGCGCGCGCTGCTCGCCTTCGTGCTGCCGCGCCCGGCCGTGTTCCGGCTGGCGTTGCGCGCCGCCAAAATCCTCGCGCCTTTCGCGGGATTCCTGCCCGAACGCCTTCATGCGCTTTTCACTCTCGCGCCGAAGACGCTTCCGGCGCCTTCCGAGATCGACCGGCCGCAGGTCTTTCCCGCGCAGGGCGGACGCAAAATGCGCGTCGCGCTTCTGAACGGCTGCGCGCAGACCGTGCTCGACACGCGCATAAACGAAGCGACCGTGCGGCTGCTGACGCGCCACGGCGTCGAGGTGGTCGTCGCCGAAGGCGCCGGCTGCTGCGGCGCGCTGCCGCATCATCTGGGCAAGGTGGATCAGTCGCACGCCTTCGCGCGCGACAATATCGAAGCATGGACCCGTGAGATTGAATCGCGCGGACTCGACCATATCGTCGTCAATACGTCCGGCTGCGGGACGAGCGTGAAGGATTACGGCTTCATGTTCCGCAACGACGCAGCGCTCGCGGAAAAGGCCGCCCGCATTTCGGCGCTGGCTTGCGACGTGAGCGAGATTGTCGAAAAGCTCGATCTGCAAGGTTCGGCGCCGCGTCTGAAAGTCGCCTATCACGCGGCCTGTTCGCTTCAGCACGGCCAGAAAGTCACGCGGCAGCCGGTAGAAGCGCTCGCCCGCGCCGGCTTCGAGGTCGTCGCCGCGCCCGAGGGGCATATCTGTTGCGGCTCTGCCGGGACTTACAATCTTCTGCAATCGGAGCTGGCCGACCAGCTTCGCGCGCGCAAGGTGGCCAATATTGAGAGCGTCGCGCCCGATGTGATCGCCGCCGGCAATCTGGGTTGCATCGTGCAGATCGGCGGGGGAACCGCGATCCCGATCGTGCACACGGTCGAGCTTCTTGACTGGGCGACGGGCGGGCCGAAGCCGGAGGCGGCGTGAAGGCGTGGTCAGGCTAACAGGGTGAACGCCCCGGGCGTGAGCGAATCCCTCCCCTTTAGGGGGTGGCCCCGCGAAGCGGTCTTCGACCGCCGACCTCCCCGTAAAGGGGAGGTATTGGGCGCCAACTACGCAGGATGATTGTTCAACCCGATCGCCTCTCGCAATGACGGCGCCTCGCTCTTACCTCAAAAACCCCACAATGTCCTTCACCGCGTTCATATTCTCGCGGGCGATGGCGCGGGCGCGTTCGGAGCCGTCGCGCAGCACCTGATCGATATAGCCTTCGTCCTCGCGAATGCGGCGCATCTGGGCGGTGATCGGCGACAGTTTCGCGACGGCGAGATCGACGAGCGCGTTCTTGAAGGTGGAAAAGTTCGCGCCGCCAAATTCCGTGAGAATGTCCGCCTTGCTTCGCCCCGAGAGCGCCGCGAAGATGCCGACGAGATTGTCCGCCTCGGGCCGCCCCTCCAGCCCTTTTTCCTCGGAGGGCAGGGGCTCGGGATCGGTCTTGGCCTTCTTCACCTTCTGCGCGATCTGATCGGCGTCGTCCGAGAGATTGATGCGCGAATAATCGGAGGCGTCCGATTTCGACATTTTCTTCGTGCCGTCGCGCAGACTCATCACGCGCGTCGCGGGGCCGGAGATCAGCGGCTCGGGCAAGGGGAAGAAGGCGCCGCCGAAGCCGTTGCGCTCGATGGAGGGACCGAAATCGTTATTGAACTTCTGCGCGATGTCGCGCGCAAGCTCCAGATGCTGCTTCTGGTCGTCGCCGACCGGCACATGCGTCGCGCGATAGATAAGGATGTCGGCGGCCATCAGCACGGGATAATCGAGAAGGCCCATGGAGGCGTTCTCGCGGTCCTTGCCGGCCTTGTCCTTGAACTGCGTCATGCGGTTCAGCCAGCCGATGCGCGCGACGCAATTCAGCACCCAGGCGAGCTCGGCGTGCTCCGCCACCTGGCTCTGGTTGAAGACGATATTCTTCTTGGGGTCGATGCCGCAGGCGAGGAAGGCCGCCGCGATCTCGCGCGTATTGTCGCGCAGCGCGATCGGGTCCTGGGGAACCGTGATCGCGTGCAGGTCGACGACGCAATAAAGGCACTCGAAGGCCTTCTGCAACTCGACGAATTTAACGATCGCGCCGAGATAATTGCCGAGATGCAGATTGCCGGTGGACTGCACGCCGGAGAAGACGCGCTGCGGAAACGTGGACATGGGATACGCCGTCGCGGTTGAGAATGTCGGCCCGGTTTATGGCAATGCCGGGCCGTCAGCGCAAGTGCGCGAAGGTTGACCGCGCGGTCTCGACAAATATACATTGTCTTTACAGGAACGTGGGAAAACTGACGCCGCTCTCCGCCCCTGCGCCGCTTGGCGAGCGGCACGGCGTCAGTCTGTTCGATTGCGACGTCGCGGCGCTCGACGACTGGCTGCGGCGCCGAGCGCTGGCGAACCAGATGAGCAGCGCCTCGCGGACATTCGTCGTCTGCCGGGATGAGCGCGTCATGGGTTATTACGCGCTGGCGGCCGGAGCGATCGCCTCGAACGAGGCGCCGGGACGGCCGCGTCGCAATATGCCGGATCCTATGCCGGTTTTTGTTCTTGGGCGCCTCGCCGTCGATCGCTCCGAACAGGGGCGCATGCTCGGATCGCTGCTTCTCCGCGACGCGGTCATCCGCACCTGCGCCGCCGCCGAATTTGGCGGCGTCGCAGGCCTTCTTGTCCACGCGCTCTCCGAAGACGCGAAGCGCTTTTATATGAATCGCGGCTTCGTCGAATGTCCCTCGAACGCCATGACTCTCGTCGCGCGGCTCAAGGACCTTACAGAATAAACCGGCTCAAATCCCGGTTCTTCGCCAGATCTCCAATATGTTTCTCGACGAATTCGCCGTCGATCACGATCATCTCGCCCGCGCGGTCCGACGCCGTGAAGCTGATGTCGTCCAGCACGCGCTCCATCACCGTCTGCAGGCGGCGCGCGCCGATATTCTCGACTGAGGTGTTCACCGCCACCGCTACTTTCGCGATGGCGTCGATTGCCGTGGGCGCGAATTCCAGGGTCACGCCTTCCGTGCCCATCAGCGCCGCATATTGTTTGGTGAGGCAGGCTTCCGTCTCTGTGAGGATGCGGCGGAAGTCCTCCTCGTTGAGCGAGGCCAGCTCCACGCGGATCGGCAGGCGGCCCTGAAGCTCGGGGAGCAAATCCGATGGCTTCGCGACATGGAAGGCGCCCGAGGCGATGAAGAGCACATGGTCGGTCTTCACCGGCCCGTGCTTCGTCGCGACCGTCGTGCCTTCGATCAGCGGCAGCAGATCGCGCTGCACGCCCTCGCGCGACACGTCGGCGCCGCCGCGGCCTTCGCGGGCGCAGATCTTGTCCATCTCGTCGATGAAGACGATGCCGTTATTCTCGACCTCGTGAATCGCCTCGCGGACGCTCGCCTCCTGGTCGATAAGCTTGTCGCTCTCTTCCGCGACGAGCGGCGTGCGCGCCTCCTGAACCGTGAGCTTGCGCGGCTTACCGCGCTGCATCCGCCCGAAAATGTCGCCGAGCGAGAAGGCCGAGACGCTGCCGCCGCCAGGCATGTTCGGCAATTCGAACATGGGCATGTTCCCGCTCGATTGCTGCAGCTCGACCTCGACTTCCTTGTCTTCCAATTCGCCGTCGCGCAGCCGCTTGCGGAACGTCTCGCGCGTCGTGGGCGAGGCGGCGGGGCCGACGAGCGCGTCGAGCAGGCGCTCCTCGGCGGCCTTTTCGGCGCGCGCCTGCACGTCCTTGCGGCGCTTCTCCTTGACCATCACGAGCGCGACCTCGATCAGGTCGCGCACGATCTGCTCAACGTCGCGGCCGACATAGCCGACCTCGGTGAATTTCGTGGCCTCGACCTTGAGGAAGGGCGCATTGGCGAGCCTCGCGAGACGGCGCGCGATCTCGGTCTTGCCGCAGCCCGTCGGGCCGATCATGAGAATGTTCTTCGGCATCACCTCCTCGCGCATCTGCCCTTCGAGCTGAAGACGGCGCCAGCGGTTGCGCAGCGCGATGGCGACGGCGCGCTTGGCGTCGTGCTGCCCGACGATGAAGCGGTCGAGTTCGGAGACGATCTCGCGGGGAGAGAAGTCGGCCATTAAATTTTCTCCACCACGATATTATGATTCGTATAGACGCAGATGTCGGCGGCGATGTTCATCGCGCGGCGCGCGATCGTCTCGGCGTCGGCTTGCGTGTCGATCAGCGCGCGGCCGGCGGCGAGGGCGTAATTGCCGCCCGAGCCGATGGCGGCGACGGCCCCGCCTTCCGAAGGCTCCGGCTCCAGCACGTCGCCCGAGCCCGTGAGCACGAGCCCCACCTGCCTGTCGGCGACGAGCATCATCGCCTCCAGCCGGCGCAGATAGCGGTCCATGCGCCAGTCCTTGGCGAGCTCCACGCAGGCGCGGGTGAGCTGTCCCGGATATTGCTCGAGCTTCGTCTCCAGCCGCTCGAAAAGGGTGAAGGCGTCGGCGGTCGCCCCGGCGAAGCCCGCGATCACGTCGCCCTTGCCGAGACGGCGCACCTTCTTCGCGTTGCCCTTCATGATCGTCTGGCCGAGGCTGACCTGGCCGTCGCCGGCGATAACCGTTTCTCCCTGTTTCTTCACTAGGATAATCGTCGTCGCATGCATGAGCGGCGACTTCCCGCTTTCGCTTTCCATTGTTGCCTTCCGGAGCAATATATCAGGCGGATGTAGGGGCTTCGCGTCGCCCGAGCAAGGGCGGGGCGAACGGCGGACGGGCGTGAAGGCGCGCGGGTCCCCGGGCCCTTGCCGGACCGCGCGCCTTCAGACGCGCAACCCGGTTATTTCGCGCCGAACCGGTCAGCGATCTCCTGCGCCTCCTTCACCAGCGCGGGGAAGAAGGCTTCCTTCGGCGCGCGCTCGCTGTAGCAATTGCGGTAATCGCGGTCGCCCTTCTCCTGCTCGGCCGTATAGAAATTGAAAATCTTCTCGT
Source organism: Methylocystis sp. JAN1 (assembly GCF_052186135.1). Classification (GTDB taxonomy): domain Bacteria; phylum Pseudomonadota; class Alphaproteobacteria; order Rhizobiales; family Beijerinckiaceae; genus Methylocystis. Next base: position 1,657,526 of record NZ_CP181499.1, read on the forward strand.
CCTTGGCGCCGCTCGCCTGATATTTCTTGAAGAGCGCTTCCGTCTTCTTTTCGGATTCCTTCCACATCGCCTCGCAGGCGGGGATGAGCTTGTAATTCTTCGCCTTCTCCTCGGCGATATAGATCTTTCCATCCTTGCGTACGGCGACGATGATCTCCTGTTCGGGATTGGGGCCGATATCCTGCGCCCAGCCGCCGAGCAGGGCATGGGCGAAAGTTGCGCCCTCGGGCTTTGAAATCGGCAGATCGGCGGTCCTGGAGAGCGCCGCGTCCTCGCCGACCGCGAATGTGTAGAACTCGTCATTCGCCAGCGCCTCGTCGAGGCCGGGCGGGGTCTTGCTCTTCTTCGTCCACCACTCCTCAGGTCTCGCGATCCATTTCACGGCGAGGCCGTCCGTCGTCACATAGACCTGCGGGCCGTCGTCGCCCTTGGCGAATCGCAGGCCGTCGAGGCCGCCGGAGCCCACCTCGTCGTCCGAGAGGCTCTCGAAGCCGATCTTCCCCTTCGCCGGGTAGGGCTTGACCGAGAGGTCGCCGATCATGGCCTGGAGACGCTTCTCCAGATCGGCGAGCGCCTTCCGGTCGATCTTGCTGACGTCGGCGTCGGGCTTCTTCTCTTCGATCTTCTTGATCCTGGCGATCGCCGCGTCGCGCGCCGCGATATAGTCCTCCTCGGGCGTCCCGGCCGCGGCGGCGAGGCCCAGCAGGAGCGCGGGCAGGGCAAGCATCGCAGGTCTCATATCATCCCCCGAAAAACTCGTTTTATCCGACCTTGAGCGCGATCATAGGGCCGCCCAGGCCAAACGGCCAGCGGAGTGAAGCGGCCGTCCATACGGGTGGCGCGGTTGCAACGAAATTGCTACAAGCTGGCGGCGCGCGGCCGATGGACGTTTCGGCGGCGTCTTTCGGAAGGCCTTTTCTCAATGCGCAGCGCCAAGATCGAGCGCAACACCAAGGAAACCGCGATCACCGTCGTCGTCGACCTCGATGGCGGGGGGAAATCCGACATTTCGACGGGAATCGGCTTTTTCGACCATATGCTCGACCAGATTGCCCGCCACGCGCCGCTCGATCTGACGGTGCTCGCCAAGGGCGATCTGCACATTGACGGCCACCACACGGTGGAGGATGTCGGCCTCGCCTTGGGCCAGGCGGTGGACAAGGCGCTCGGCGACCGTAAGGGAATCGCCCGCTATGGCGACGCCCACGTTCCGCTCGACGAGGCGTTGACCCGCGTCGTGGCGGACGTCTCGGGCCGTCCTTTCCTTGTCTATGACGTCAATTTCCCGGCGGCGCGCATCGGCGAATTCGACACCGAGCTGATGCGCGAATTCTTTCAGGCCTTCGCCGTTCAGGCGCGCATCGGATTGCATATCGACAGTCTGAAGGGCGTCAACAGCCATCATATCGCCGAAAGCGCCTTCAAGGGTTTCGCCCGCGCCTTCGGCAAGGCGGTCGCGATCGACCCGCGCCGCGTTCAGGGCGAGGCGCCCTCCACCAAGGGCACGCTGACCGCCTGAGCGGCGGTCGGTTCAAAGCGTCCAGACGAGGAGGGGAGCCCATGGCCGTTTTTACCGTTCACTCGCCGGCGGCGGGCGAGTCGGCGCCGGAGAAGATCAGGTTTTTGCGCGAGGGCTTTTCATGGCCGGGTTTCATCTTCGGCCCCATCTGGCTGCTCTGGAAGCGCGCCTGGATTGCGGCGGCCGCATGGACGCTGCTGCTTGTCGTGATCGGCGGGGCGGGGGAGATCTTGAAGATAAACAAGAGCGCAATGTCCTTCGTCGGCCTCGCGGCCGCGCTGATCCTCGGCTTCGAAGGTGACCGCGTCATTGCATGGTCCTTGCGTCGGCGCGGCTATGCGGAGAAGGACGTGGTGATCGCCGACAATGAGGAGGAGGCGGAGGAGGTCTATTTCGGCCGCCTGCGCGCCCGCTCCCCCCAAACGCTTCCCGCGGAGAGCGGCGCTTGACGACAGTCATCATCGATTACGGTTCCGGCAATCTGCATTCGGCGCAGAAGGCTTTCGAGCGCGCCGCCCGCGAGGCGGGTCTCGACGGCGCGATCAGCGTCACGAACGATCCCGACGCCGTGCGGAACGCCGAGCGCCTCGTGCTCCCGGGCGTCGGCGCCTTCGCCGATTGTCGCGGCGGTCTCCTGGCCTTGCCCGGCCTTTACGACGCGCTTCAGGAGGCCGCCATTCAGCGCGGCCGGCCTTTCCTCGGCATTTGCGTCGGCATGCAGCTCATGGCCGCGCGCGGTCTGGAGCATGGCGAGACGCCCGGCCTCGGCTGGGTCGGCGGCGACGTGGTCGCGATCCGGCCGAAAGACCCGTCGCTCAAGATTCCGCATATGGGCTGGAACACGTTGTCGCTTGCGCGCGAGCATCCGGTCTTTTCCGGCGTTCCCACGGGCGAAAAGGGCCTGCACGCCTATTTCGTCCACTCCTATCACCTGACGCCGGCCGATCCGGCCCATGTGCTGGCGACGACCGATTACGGCGCGCCGCTCACCGCATCCGTCGCGCGCGACAATCTCGTCGGCGTTCAATTCCATCCCGAAAAGAGCCAGAGGCTCGGCCTCGCTCTCATCGCAAATTTCCTGAGGTGGCGCCCGTGATTCTGTTTCCCGCGATCGATCTGAAGGAAGGCCAGTGCGTCCGTCTCGCGCAAGGCGACATGGACCGCGCCACGGTCTTCAACGACGATCCCGCCGAACAGGCCCGCGCCTTCGAGGGCCAGGGCTTCGAATATCTGCATGTCGTTGATCTCGACGGGGCCTTCGCCGGCGCCCCGCGCAACGCCGAGGCCGTGGAGGCCATTCTCGGCGCGCTGGCGATCCCGGTCCAGCTCGGCGGCGGCATTCGCGACATGCGCACGCTCTCGGGCTGGCTGGAGAAAGGCGTCGCGCGCGTCATCATCGGCACGGCGGCGGTGCGGGACCCATCCTTCGTGCGCGAGGCCGCGCGCGTCTATCCGGGCCGCGTCGCAGTGGGCATCGACGCCAAGGACGGCATGGTCGCCGTCGACGGCTGGGCGCGCACCACGCGCATGTCGGCGCTCGATCTGGGCCAAAGCTTCGAGGACGCCGGCGTCGCGGCGATCATCTACACCGACATTGCGCGCGACGGAATTCTCACCGGGCTGAACATCGAGCAGACGCTCGCGCTCGCCAATGCGCTGACCATTCCCGTCATCGCGTCTGGCGGCCTCGCCTCGCTTGCGGATATCGAGCGCCTCCTGCAACCCGACTGCGCGAAACTCGCGGGCGCGATTACCGGGCGCGCGCTTTACGACGGGCGCCTCGATCCGGCGGAGGCGCTGGCGCTGATTAAGAAGGCGCGGGCGTGATGATGCAAGCGCACGAACGCCGGTCGCGAGCAAATCCCTCCCCTTTACGGGGAGGGTGGCGCAGCAAAGCTGCGACGGGTGGGGTCCAGCCCGCATCACTGCTGTCGCCGCTGGAACCCCACCCGGCGGCCTTCGACCGCCGACCTCCCCGTAAAGGGGAGGCATGGGGCGCCGCCGACATTGTGGTTGACGCCCCTCCCGCTTCGAGACGCCCGCTTTGCGGGCTCCTCAGCATGAGGGGCTTTTTCTTGGCCCAAGATGTTAGGCCTCATCCTGAGGAGCGAGCGAAGCTCGCGTCTCGAAGGACGAGGCCGCCTCGGGTAGTGATCAGCGAACTGCGAGATTCTTTGAGGATGGATTTGGTCGCTACCCCAACGGCATCCGAGGCCGCCTGATGCTGAAAGCCCGCGTCATTCCGTGCCTCGACGTGAAGGAAGGCCGCGTCGTCAAGGGCGTCAATTTCGTCGATCTGCGCGACGCCGGCGATCCGGTCGAATGCGCCATCGCCTATGACGCCGCCGGCGCCGACGAACTCTGCTTCCTCGACATCACCGCGAGCCATGAAAATCGCGGCATTCTGTTCGAAGTCGTGCGGCGCACCGCGGAGGCCTGCTTCATGCCGCTCACCGTCGGCGGCGGCGTGCGCACGCTTGACGACATCCGCAATCTGCTCCTCGCCGGCGCCGACAAGGCCTCGATCAACACGGCCGCCGTCTCGAACCGGCAATTCGTGCGCGAGGCGGCGGAGAAATTCGGCGCGCAATGCATCGTCGTCGCCATCGACGCGAAGCAGGTAGGGCCTGACAAGTGGGAGATCTTCACCCATGGCGGCCGCCGCCCGACCGGCATCGACGCCGTCAAATATGCGCGCGAAGTGACGGCGCTCGGGGCAGGGGAAATCCTGCTCACCTCCATGGACCGCGACGGCGCCAGGATCGGCTTCGACATTGCGCTGACGCGCGCCGTGGCGGACGCCGTGACCGTGCCGGTCATCGCCTCGGGCGGCGTTGGCGATCTCGATCACCTCGTCGCCGGCATTCGCGAGGGCCATGCGACCGCCGTGCTCGCGGCGTCGATCTTCCACTTCGGCGAATACACGATCCCGCAGGCGAAGCGGCACATGGCGGCGGCGGGCCTGCCGATGCGGCTGGACGGTTTGGAGGCATGATGTTTCGACTGACCCCCTCCCTGGCCCTCCCCCTTTCAGGGAGAGGGAACGAACACGTCGATCTGCGCCCCCTTCCCCTGAAAGGGGGAGGGTCGGGGTCGCTATGCGCCGAACGCAGAGGCCGCCAATGACCTTCACCCTCGACGACCTCGCCGCCCTCATCAAATCGCGCCGCAGCGACACCGCTTCGAACTCCTACACCAGGCAGCTCTTCGACGCCGGCGTCCCGCGCATTTCGAAGAAATTCGGCGAGGAGGCGTTCGAGGCCGTCATCGCCGCGATGGAGGGCGACAGGAAGGCGCTGACCAGCGAGGCCGCCGACGTGCTCTACCATCTGCTGGTGCTGCTCGAAGCCCGCGACGTGACGCTCGCGGAAGTCGTCGCCGAGCTCGGCCGCCGCACGTCGCAATCGGGCCTTGCGGAAAAGGCGTCGCGCGGAGCGCCGAAATGAACGATCTCGGCGCGCAGGAAAACGGTTTGATCTCGCCCTATCGCCGTTTCACCCGCGCCGAATGGGCGAGCCTGCGCGCCGACACGCCGCTGACGCTGAACCTGGATGATCTGACGCGACTCAAATCCGTCGGCGATCCGATCTCGCTCGAAGAAGTCATCGAAATTTATCTGCCGCTCTCGCGCCTGCTCGCGCTTTACGTTGCGGCGACGCAGGGTCTCTTCAAGGCGACGCAGCGCTTTCTCGGCGCCGAGGATGGCAAGGTGCCCTACATTATCGGCGTCGCGGGCTCGGTCGCCGTCGGCAAATCCACGACGGCGCGCATCCTCAAGGCGATGCTGTCGCGCTGGCCCAATACGCCAAAAGTCGAGCTCATCACGACCGACGGCTTTCTCCTCCCCAACGCCGTGCTCGAACGCGAAGACTTGATGGAGAAGAAGGGCTTTCCCGAAAGCTACGACAACAGGGCGCTGCTGCGCTTTCTCTCCGCCGTGAAGGCGGGCCAGCGTCATGTCTGCGCGCCGGTCTATTCGCATCTCGTCTATGACGTGCTGCCCGGCGAGACGACATGCGTCGACGGTCCCGACATTCTTATCGTCGAGGGCGTCAACGTCCTCGCCGCGCGCCCCTCGCGCCAGCCGAAGGAAATTCCCTTCGTTTCGGATTTCTTCGACTTCTCGGTCTACCTCGACGCCAGCGAAGAGCTGCTGGAGCGCTGGTATGTCGAGAGATTTCTGCGCCTGCGCGAGACGGCCTTCCGCGACCCGCGCTCCTACTTTCGTAAATTCGCGGACCTCTCCGACGAGGAGACGGTGCGCGTCGCGAAGGACATCTGGACGCGCATCAATCTCGAAAATCTGCGCCAGAACATCGCGCCGACGCGGCCGCGGGCGAGTCTGATCCTGACCAAGGGCGCCGATCACAGGATCGAGGAAGTGGCGCTACGGAAGCTTTAACCTCTCCCCGCACGCGGGGAGAGGTCGAGCGAAGCGAGGGTGAGGGGCAGGGCGTCCGCTTGAACGATTCGGCAATTCGCGGTCGCTTGGCCCCTCACCCCAACCCTCTCCCCGCACGCGGGGAGAGGGGGCTTCACGCGTTCCCCACTGTCCGCAGCACCGGTCTTGCCGGCCCATGCGTCGGCTTGCCGTCAATGGTGAGCGTCGCGCCCTCGGCGGAGATCTCCACTGTCGCGCCGTCCGCGATCTCGCCCGCGAGCAGCCTTTCGGCCAGCGCGTCCTGCAACTCCTTCTGCAACACGCGCTTCAGGGGACGCGCGCCATAGGCCGGGTCGTAGCCCTTGGCCGCGAGCCAGTCACGCGCCTTGCCGTCCAGATGCAGCGTGATCTTGCGATCCTCCAGCAGCTTCTGGAGCCGCTTCGCCTGGATATCGACGATCGCGCCCATGTCCTCGCGCCGCAGGCGGTGGAACAGGATGATTTCGTCGACGCGGTTCAGGAACTCGGGCCGGAAATGCGCGCGCACCACCGACATCACCTCGTCATGCACCGCGCTCGAGTCCTCGCCCTCCTTCTGCATGACAAGGAATTCAGCGCCGAGATTCGACGTCATGATGATGAGCGTGTTCTTGAAGTCGACCGTGCGGCCCTGGCCGTCCGTCAGGCGCCCGTCGTCGAGCACCTGCAGCAGCACGTTGAACACGTCCGGATGCGCCTTCTCGATCTCGTCGAAGAGCACGACCTGATAGGGCCGGCGGCGAACCGCTTCCGTCAGCGCGCCGCCTTCCTCATAGCCGACATAGCCGGGAGGCGCGCCGATGAGGCGGGCGACGGAGTGCTTTTCCATGTATTCAGACATGTCGAGGCGCACCATCGCGGTCTCGTCGTCGAAGAGGAACGCGGCGAGCGCCTTGGTGAGCTCCGTCTTGCCGACGCCCGTCGGGCCGAGGAAGATGAAGCTGCCGATCGGGCGGTTCGGGTCCTGCAACCCCGCGCGGGCGCGGCGCACGGCGGTCGAGACCGCCTCCACCGCCTCGCGCTGCCCGATGACGCGCTTCGCCAGCTCCTCCTCCATATGGAGAAGCTTCTCGCGTTCGCCCTCCAGCATCTTGTCGACCGGCACGCCCGTCCAGCGCGACACCACCTGCGCAATGTCGTTCGCCGTCACGGCTTCCTCGATCAGCGCGCCCTTGCCCTCGGCCGCCTCGGTGTCCGCAAGCTTCTTCTCGAGGTCCGGGATCACGCCATAGGTCAATTCGCCCGCGCGCTGATATTCGCCGCGGCGCTGCGCCTGGGCGAGTTCGTTGCGCGCGTGTTCAAGCTGCTCTTTCAGCTTCTGGGCGCTGCCGAGCTTGTCCTTCTCCGCCTTCCAGCGCGCGGTGAGCGCGGAGGATTTCTCCTCAAGGTCCGCAAGCTCGCCTTCGAGCTTCGCCAGACGATCCTTCGAGGCCGCGTCCGTCTCCTTCTTCAGCGCCTCCTGCTCGATCTTGAGCTGGATGATTCGGCGGTCGAGTTCGTCCAGCTCCTCGGGCTTGGAGTCGATCTGCATGCGCAGGCGCGACGAGGCTTCGTCCACAAGGTCGATCGCCTTGTCGGGCAGGAAGCGGTCGGAGATGTAGCGGTTCGACAAGGTCGCCGCCGCCACGATGGCGCTGTCGGTGATGCGCACGCCGTGGTGCATCTCATATTTTTCTTTCAGCCCGCGCAGAATCGAAATCGTGTCCTCGACCGTCGGCTCGTCGACGAAGACGGGCTGGAAGCGACGGGCCAGCGCCGCGTCCTTCTCGACATGCTTGCGATATTCGTCGAGCGTGGTCGCGCCGACGCAATGCAGCTCGCCGCGCGCCAGCGCAGGCTTTAAGAGGTTCGACGCGTCCATCGCGCCGTCCGCCTTGCCGGCGCCGACCAGCGTGTGCATCTCGTCGATGAAGAGGATGATCTTGCCCTCGGCGGCCGTGATCTCGCCCAGCACGGCCTTGAGGCGTTCCTCGAACTCGCCGCGATATTTCGCGCCGGCGATGAGCGCGCCCATGTCGAGCGCCAGCAGTTTCTTGTCTTCGAGAGATTCCGGCACGTCGCCATTGACGATGCGCAACGCCAAGCCTTCGACGATCGCCGTCTTGCCGACGCCGGGTTCGCCGATCAACACGGGATTATTCTTCGTGCGGCGCGACAGCACCTGCACGGTGCGGCGAATTTCTTCGTCGCGGCCGATCACCGGATCGAGCTTGCCCTCGCGCGCCGCTTCGGTGAGGTCGCGGGCGTATTTCTTGAGTGCGTCATACTGGTTCTCGGCGGAGGCTGTATCGGCGGTGCGGCCCTTGCGCAGATCCTCGATCGCGGCGTTCAGCGTCTGCGGCGTCACGCCCGCGTCGCGCAGAATCTTCGCGGCCTCTGTGTCCTTCTCCAAGGCCAGCGCCAGCAACAGGCGCTCGACGGTGACATAGGAGTCGCCCGCCTTCTGCGCGATCTGCTCGGCGTTGGCGAAAAGCCGCGCCGTCGCGGGCGCGAGATAAAGCTGACCGGCGCCGGAGCCGGCGACCTTGGGAAGCTTCGCCAGCGCCGCTTCCACCTTGGCCAGCGCCTCGCGCGAATTGCCGCCGGCGCGGTCGATAAGGCCGGCGGAAAGACCCTGCTCGTCGTCGAGCAGAACCTTCAAAATGTGCTCGGGCGTGAATTGCTGATGGCCCTCGCGCGTGGCGAGGCTCTGCGCGCTCTGCACGAATCCGCGCGCGCGTTCGGTATATTTCTCGAAATTCATTCTTTCCCCTCTCGACCTTCGAGGCGCGTCCTCATTTCGAGCGATGCGCCCAGCGTCATGGATTTGCGGCCCCTTATGGCGGCCCTCATGGCGATATGGGGAGGGCGCCCCGGAGTTGAAGGGGGTATGGCGCGCAAGCGTGGCAGGGTAGGGTGCGGCGAACGGGCGCGGGACAAAGCTGAGGCTTCGAGTTGAACGAACTGGAAATCGCGAAAGCCAAGGCGGCCGCCGCCTACAACGCGGCCGCGGATTATTTCGACCACCCGGTCAGCTCCTTCTGGCACCGCTTCGGCCGCCGCACGGTCGAGCGCCTGGGCCTACGGGCGGGCGAAACCGTCCTCGACGTCTGTTGCGGAAGCGGCGGCTCTGCTCTGCCCGCCGCCGAATCGGTCGGGCCGGAGGGAAAAGTCGTCGCGGTCGATCTCGCCGAGCGGCTCGTCGCGCTCGGGGCGGCGAAGGCGCGCGAGAAGGGCCTCCGCCATCTCGACTTCCGGACCGGCGACATGCTGGCGCTGGGCTATCCCGACGCGAGCTTCGACGTCATTATCTGCGTCTTCGGGATTTTCTTCGTCCCCGACATGGTCGCGGCCACGAAAGAGCTCTGGCGGATGCTGCGCCCCGGCGGGCGCCTCGCCATCACCACCTGGGGGCCGGATCTCTTCGAGCCCGCCAATGGCGCCTTCTGGGAGGCCATCGGCGAAGAGCGGCCCGACCTGCTGAAAGGCTTCAACCCCTGGGAGCGGATATCGACGCCCGCGGGCCTGCGGGAAATGCTCGCCGAGGCGGGGATCGCCGAAGCGGAAATCGTCGCGGAAGCCGGAAGCCATCCTATCATTTCGCCGGAGGATTGGTGGCTGATCGCCATGGGGAGCGGCTATCGGGGAACGCTCGCCCAGCTCGACGCCGCGACGCTGGCCCGGGTGCGCGAGAGGAATTTGTCGCGGCTCCGCGGCTGCGAGGCGATCGCGACGAATGTGCTTTACAGCGTGGCTGTCAGGTAGGGAGCTTCCGGCGCTGCGTGAAGCAAGCAACCCGTCATGGCCATCCACGTCTGGACATCGCACAAACGCCGCAAGGCGCGTCAAGCGGGCGTCGCGTGGATGCCCGCGACAAGCGCGGGCATGACGACGTGGAGCGCGGGCCTTCAGGCCCGCATTCACGCGCCCAAATCTCCCCGACTTATCCCCACCCCGCAAACCTCGCTTATGCTTGGCCCGCCTCGCCAACCAACAGGGGCGTCGTCGGGTCGGCGGCGCTGGCGGGGCCGGTTAAGCGCGGGGCGGCGACCCTCGTTCCGCGCGGGAGTTACGGCGCCGCCTGCCGGGTCTCTCCTTGGTGGGGAGAAGCGCGGGGAAATCCGCGCGAAGGCTGGGCGTAGTTTCCGGTCCGCGACGCGCGGCGCGAGTACCGAAAGGGAAAGCGCCGGCGGGCCGGAGGCGGCGCAATGTGAACCCTTGCGCGCGCCCGGGAGCGCGAGCACGTTCCGAAAAAGTTGTCAGACTTTTTCGATCAGAACTTGCTCCAAAGCGCCCCCGGGAAAGAAGCGGCCGCCGCCTGGCGGCCGCGCCGGACGGGCCAAGGTCGCGCGACGACCCCACCCCGGAAGGAAAGGTGCGCGCGAATAAAGACCGCAGCCGGGACGCCTTGGCTCCGACGCGCTTTTCACTCACGCACTCGGCCGAACGGGGCCGGGGCATCCCGGCTTCCTGCAACAGCCCGCGCCGGCTTTCGGCGGCGGGAGTTTTCGTGTTGGGAATTAACGGGAGCCGTTTGCGTGGCCGGACCGGGGGCGGCGCCGTGATGAGAGCGTCGCCCGAAGCATCGCGCCCTTGACAAAAGCCCGCCCCTCCCGCCTTGAGGCCGGAAAACGAACAGCCAGCCGGAGACTCGAATGCGCCTCGCCAAACTCTATCGTTACCCGGTCAAGGGGCTTTCGCCGGAACCGCTCGATTCGGCCGATCTTCCCGCCGACGGCTATTTCCCCTGCGACCGGCTTTTCGCGCTGGAGAACGGTCCCTCGGGCTTCGATCCCGCTTGCCCGGCGCATCAGCCGAAGATCAAGTTTCTCATGCTCATGAGGAACGCCGCGCTGGCGGGGCTCGCGACGCGCTATGACGAGGCCGCCGGCGTGCTGACGATTTCGCGGAAGGGACGGGAGGTGGCTGCGGGCGATCTGCGCAGCGCGGAAGGCCGGGCGGCGATCGAGCGTTTTCTCAGCGATTTCGTCGGCGCGCCGGAGGTTCGGGGGCCAGTGAGGCTGCTTGAAGCGCCGAGCGGCTTCCGCTTCACCGACTCGAAATCAGGCTTTGTTTCGCTCATCAATCTCGCCAGCGTCGCGGCCGTCGAGAAGGCGCAGGGCGCCAAGGTCGATCCGCTGCGCTTTCGCGGCAATCTCTATGTCGGGGACGCCGAGGCCTGGTCGGAGGCGGACTGGCCCGGGAAAAAGCTGCGGATCGGCGGCGCCACGCTCGACGTGCTGAAAATGACGGACCGCTGCGCCGCCACGGGCGTCGAGCCGGGGACCGGCAAGCGCGACATGGACGTCGTGCAGACACTGCGCGATAATTTCGGCCATATCGATTGCGGCGTCTATGCGCGAATCGAGAAGGGCGGGCGAATCTCCGTCGGAGACGCGATATCGCTCGTCTGAAACGAAAAGAGCCGCCCGGCGAAGGGCGGCTCGTCCAAATTCTCGTCCCGCCGTCAGAAGCGGTCCGGCTCGAAGGGCGACTCGCTCGGGGCCGGGGCCTCTTCGCGCGTATCGCCCGCCGGCTCCTCAAGCTGCGCGCGGGCCGGACGGCGGCGGCGGCGCGAGCTCAGATGGAAATTCACGCCCTCATGCTCGCGGGCGGGCTGACGCTCGGCGGACGGGGAGAAGCCCGTTTCGGGCGCCTCGGCCTCGGCGACGACCGGGCGGGCCGGCGGCGCGGTGATGAAGGAGGGCAGGCTCGGCGCCGCCTCGTCATTCGCCTCCGGCCGCTGGAAGCGGCGGTCGCGATTGCGCTCGAAACGGCGCGGCTGGTCGCTGTCGGGGTTGCGCTCGCGGAAAGGCGGACGCTCGGGGCGCGGCGGACGTTCGCCGCGCTCCATGCGCTCGCCGCGCTCGCCCCGCATATCCACCCGCATCTCGCCGATCGGGCGCTCCTCGTAAGGCTGCGGCTGGGGCTGCGGCTGCGTGAAATGCGGCTGCGGCTGGGGTTGTGGCATGAAGGGCTGCGGCTGCGCCTGGTAGACCGGCTGCGGCAGGCGCTCGGAGAGCGGCGCGAAGCGGTCCGGCAGGGCGGCGAAATCGTCGTCGTCCTCCATCTCGACCTCCGCCTCCACCTGCGGGCGGCCGAAACCGTTCGCCTGCTGTTGGGCGACCTGGGCGGCCGCGATCAGGCGGAAATAATGTTCGGCGTGCTGCAGCAGGCTTTCGGCCATGATCGTGTCGCCGGAGGACTGCGCGTCGCGGGCGAGCTGCAGATATTTCTCGGCAATATGCTGAGCGGTGCCGCGGATCTTCACGTCCGGCCCGTTCGACTCATAGGAGCGGGTCAGCGGGTTGGGGCCTTTGCGGCCGCTGCGCCCCCGCATGCGCTTGTTCTGTCCTGGTCTCATCCACTCCCCCGAAAGCTTCGCGCGACGCGCGCGCAAATGACGCAAAACTGGTCGGGTCGACGCCGCGCCGTTCCGCCGAAAAAGATCGTCGGGCCTGCGGCCAGCCGCCGCGCGCTCAAAACGATCGTCTGTGAGAGCGTCTGGCCGCGCTCTCGTTCAATCCCGGGTCCTGCCGCTTGCCGCTGCGCGATCCCCAACAAGCGTTCGGCGACTGGCGACCGTCATTGCGGTCGCTCCATACGAACGCGGCGGACTTTGGCGGTCGCGCATCTTAAAGGGATGCACGCCGCGAAGATCGACGTGGCCTTACTCCGCCGGGATCATGCAGCTTACACGCCAGCCTCTGCCGGCCCTTCCTGGGCTACCGCTCGCGAGGCGGGCCCGGAATATTCGAGATCCCCATCTCGATTTCTTTCAGCTGATATAGGTCAGACTATAGAGGCTGCACCCCCCAGAGCCAAGTACGACGTTGTATCGGCGTTAGCGAAAACCCGAAACTGTGCCCAATATGTCACGACCGCGTGGGCGCCGGGCGCGCCGCCACCACGCGCTCATGTCCGCCTGCGTCCCGGCCGACGCGCGCCACGCCGAAACCCTTGTCGCCGAAGAGCGCGGCCACGCTCACCGCCTGGTCGCAGCCCACCTCGAAAGCGACAAGGCCGTCGGGTTTCGACAGCCTCGGCAGATCCGCGACAAGGTCGCGATAGCAGTCCAGCCCGTCGGGACCGCCGTCGAGCGCGAGCGCCGGATCGTAGAGCCGCACTTCGGGATCGAGCGCGGGAATGTCTCCCGCTCGAATATAAGGTGGGTTGGAGACGATCACGTCGTAAGGTCCGGAAAGAGACTCGCCCCATCGGCCGCGAACCACCCGCGCGCGCGTCGCGAAGCCGCAGCGCGCGAGATTCTCCGCCGTTGCGGCGCAGGCGTCCGCCGAGAGATCGACGGCGACGCCCCGCGCGCGCGGCAATTCGCTGAGCAGCGCGCAGATGATCGCGCCGGAGCCGCAACCGAGATCGAGAATCTCGAGCGGCGCGTCGCGCTTCTCGACCAGCGCCAAAGTCGTTTCCACAAGCGTTTCAGTGTCGGAGCGCGGGTCGAGCACATTGGGCGCGATGACCAGGTCGAGCGTCCAGAAGCCGCGCTCGCCCAAAATGCGAGAGACGGGCTCGCGCGCGGCGCGCCGAGCGGCGTAGCGCGACAGGCGCTCGGCTTCGGCTTCGGCGAGCGGCGCCTGCGGCGACATGGCGAGCTGCAGGCGCGTCAAACCGGCGGCGGCGCGCAGCAAGGCGCGCGAATCTTCTTGCGCCTCGTCGGGCGCGACGCCGCTGGCGACGAGATAGGCCGCGACCTCGGCGATCGCCTGCGCGCGCGAGGTTGTCTTCTCGGGATCGGCAGAGGCGGTTGCGGGTTCGCGACTCACTTGTGCTTATGCGCCTTTCGCGATGAGGGCGGAGAGACGCCTGGCGAAGGCCGCCGGGTCCACCGGCTGCTCGCCGTCGGCGACGCGGGCGAGGTCAAGCAGCAGATGCATGCCGTCCGCAGCGCCGCCGCGACCCTTGTCGCGCAGGCTCATCACGAGCGCGGCTACGGCCGGGTGCCTGGCGTTGATCTCAAGCACCGGCTTGCCGAAGAGTCCGTTCTGCCCGCTTTCCGAGAGAATGCGCGCGAGCTGGCGGTCCAGGCCCTTGTCGGATGCGACGAGACAGGCGGCGCTCTCGGTCAGGCGCGTCGAGACGCGGACGTCCTCGACCGAATCTGCGAGCGTCTCCCTCAGAGCGGCGACAAGATCGCCGACATCCGCTGCGGGCTGCGCTTCGTCCTTCGCCTCTTCCGCGAGTGGAACGAGATCAATATCGGCGGCGCCCTGCGTCACGGATTTGAACGGCTTGCCTTCGAAGCCCAGCGCGCTCGTCACCCAGAAGGAATCGACGGGATCGTCGAGAAGCAGAACCTCCACGCCGCGCGCGCGAAAACCTTCGAGCTGCGGGCTTGCGGCCAGCCGCTTCGCGTCGTCGCCCGTGATGTAATAGATCGCCGTCTGATTCTCGCGCAGATCGGCGACGTAATCCTTCAGCGTCCGCGCCTTGCCCTCGGACTTCGTGGAGGCGAAGCCGGCGATGGCGAAGAGATCGTCGCGGCGGCTCGGATCCTCGTGCAGGCCTTCCTTCAGAACGGCGCCGAAGTTCTCCCACACGGCCGCGAATTTCTCCGGCTCATGCTCGGCGAGCTTCTTCAGCTCTTGCAGAATACGAGTCGCGACCGCCTTGCCGATGGAGGCGATGGCGGGGCTCTTCTGCGCCATCTCGCGCGAGACGTTGAGCGGAATGTCTGCGCTGTCGACCACGAGCCGCACGAAGCGCAGAAAGGCTGGAAGCAGCTCCGCCTCACGAGAGATCAGCACGCGGCGCACATAGAGCTTGGACTTGCTCTTGCGCGAGGGCTCGAAGAGATCGAAGGGGCGCGCGCTCGGGACAAAAGCGAGCACGGTATATTCGGTGCGTCCCTCGGCGCGCCAATGCGCCGTCAGCGCCGGCTCGTCATAGGCGCCGGAAAGCTGGCGGTAGAAATCCGTGTATTGCTCCTGCGTGATCTCGGATTTCGGCTTGGCCCAGAGCGCTGCGCCGTCTGCGATGCGGCGCGGCTCCTTGCCGGGCTCCTCGACGAGGTCGATCGGCGTCGAGACCGCGCCGGAGTGCTCGCGCACGATGTTTTCGATTCGCCAGGGCTCGAGAAACTCGCCGCTCTCGGCGTTGAGATGCAGCGTCACGCGCGCGCCGACGGGAGGAGCCTTCTCAGGCGCGAGCGGCGCGATGGAATAGGTTCCCTTGCCCTCGGACGACCACAGCCAGGCCTCGTCCTCGCCGGCGCGTCGCGTCGCGACCTCGACGAGGTCCGCGACCATGAAGACGGAATAGAAGCCCACGCCGAATCGGCCGATGAGCGAGGAGCCTTCGCTCCCATTCTCCTTGCCGAGCTTTTCGAGAAAAGCGCGGGTGCCGGAATTGGCGATGGCGCCGAGCGCGCTGACGAGCTCGTCATGCGACATGCCGACGCCATTGTCGGCGACGGTGAGCTGGCGCCTCTCCTTGTCGAGCGTGATCGTAACGAGCGGCGCGCCCGCTTGCGCGGCGAGCTTTTCGTTGGAGAGCGATTCGTAGCGCAGCTTCTCGCAAGCATCGGCGGCGTTTGAGATCAGTTCGCGCAGGAAGACGTCGCGCTCCGAATAGACGGAGTGCGTCATCAATTCGAGGAGCTGCGCGACATCCGCTTCGAAGCCGAACTGTTGCGGCGCGTCGGCGGTAGCAGCGTCGTTGGTCATGGAGTCTCCAAATACGGTCGCGCTCCGTCGGGGGAGCGCCTGATTAAAAAGGGAAACGAGGCGGTCTTGCGGCCGCGCCTCCTCAATTTGTCATTGACGCGCATATTGCAAGGCGGGTTCGCTGAAAGATCGGCCAATTCTGGAATGACGGCCCGAAAGACAGGGTCGGCTCGGGATTGCTCCCGGCCGACCCGTCCATCGCCACGACCATCATCGACTTGCGAACACGCGATCCCGGGGGGCTGGGGGGCTGACGAAAACCGGAAAAGCGCGCGAAAGCCGGCCGTGGCAATGACAACAGATATTGGCCAGCTCGTTTGACCTGCAAGGGGCTCAATAGGGGCGAAAATGTGAATTTTGCTTATAGAGGCTACGGTTAAGAAGCGCCCCGCCGATTTGTGCGGCCGTTGCCGCAGAGAAGGCTTGCCCTGACGCCGCCATCGCGCAAACATGACGGAAAGTTGGAGATGACGCATGGCGGAGTCGGAGACGACAGAGCCCAGCCGATATCGACCCGCCCTGACCGTGGTGGCCGGCTCCGGAAGACCGGGGCAGGGCGATAGCCCGGCGGGGTGGGGAGAGGGCGGCGCAAATCCGCTTGTCTCGTTCGACCGGCGCGAACTCAACCAGCTTTTCAATCTCTACGGCGCAAAGGTCGCCTCGGGCGAGTGGCGCGATTACGCTCTCGATTTTACGCCGTCCAAGGCCGTATTCTCGGTCTTCAGGCGCACGAGCGAGGCGCCGCTGTATCGCATCGAGAAGAACCCGGAGCTTGCCCGCAGGCAGGGCGCATATGCGGTGATCGCCGCCGGCGGCCTCGTCATGCGCCGCGGGCACGACCTCGCCCGGGTGCTGCGCGCGCTCGACAAGGGCCTGCGCATTGTCGGGGCCGAATAGAGAGACGCGCAACGAAAAAAGCCCCGCCGGAGCGGGGCTTCAGATCACTGACAAACCCCCGTCATTTTTGGCGGGGGTTTTTGTTTTGGTTGGGGAGGAGGGCGAAGTGGCGGATTTTTCGAGGAGTGAATGGGTCCTGGGGCGTCACGCAAGCCTCGGATCGGCCCTGTTGGCCATGAGCAGGGCGATCTTCTTCATATTCTGCGCGGCGGCGGCGAGCAGGCATTGCCATCGCACGCGCAAGAGACCCCGGAACCGCGCGTAGCGGTGGCCGAAGAGCTGCTTGGCGTCGGCGAAGGAGCGCTCCACCGTTTCCTTGCGCCGCTTGTAGATAAACCTGCCCTCGATGGTGAGCCGATGGGCGTCGACCCGTTCGCGCGCGTCCTGCCAGACGTGGCGGGTGAGGGTGCGCTCGGCCTTGGCGTTGCCGGTGCAAGAGCCCAGCAGCGGGCAGGCGCGGCACGCGGCCGGGTCGGATTTGTAATGCCGGTAGCCCGTGCGATCCGTCGTCGCATAAGCGAGCGCCTGGCCCTGCGGACAGCGATAGACGTCGGCCTCGGGGTCGTATCGAAAGGCGCTTTTGCGCATCATGCCGGGCTTGGGCGGCGTCGGATTGCGATAGCCCGTCACGCCGTAAAGCCCACGATCCTCCAGCCCTTTGGCGATCCCCGCCGTGGCGTAGCCGGCGTCCAGCCCCACCGCGCGCACATTCAGCTCGAAGCGGTCCCGCTGCCGGTCGAGCCGCGCGAGATAGACGATGCTGTCATGCACATTGGCCGGCGTCGCGAAGCTGTCGGTGATGATCCCATGCCGCCCGTCCACCGTGCGGTGGTCGAGATAAAAGAAGCCCTTCGGCTTGCCATCGCGCGCCATATAGCCGCTCTCGGGATCCGTGCGGGACACTTTGGTCTCGACAACGGCGGGCTGGCGCTCCTTCTCCGGCAAGGGCTTCTTGCCGTGCGCGGCGCGGTCTTCGTCGATCGCGGCGTCGAGCGCCGCCCAATAGTCGGCGCGCGACTTCTCGACCACGGCTTTGTCGAACTTGTTCTTGTTGGCGCTCGCCTTCAGATGCGTCGAGTCCGTGTAAAGGACCTTTCCCGACACGAAGCCGTGCGCGATCGCCTGCTCGACAATGCGGTCGAAGATGTCCTGCGCGACGCTCTCGTCCTGATAACGCCGGCGGAGGTTCTGGCTCAGCGTCGAGGCGTCGAAGACCGGATCGGTCAGCTTCAGCCGCAGAAACCAGCGATAGGCGACATTGACCTCGATCTCGCGCACGAGCTGGCGCTCCGAGCGCACGCCGAACAGATAACCGATGAACAGCGCCTTGAACATCAAGGTCGGATCGAGCGGCGGCCGCCCATTGTCCGGGCAATAAAGCCCCGCGACCCGCTCGTGGATGAACGAGAAATCGACCGCCGCCTCGATTTTCCGAAGCAGGTGGTCGGCGGGGACAAGCTGGTCGAGCGTCACCATCTCGATCGCCGTCTGCTCAGGGCCGGGTTTGCGAAGCATGACCCAGTGAATCAAAAACCCCCAGCTTGCGCCAGGGGTTTGTCAGCAGTCTGAAGCCCCGCCGGAGCGGGGCTTTTCGGGTCTTGGCCGGTTAGTCGCTGCGCTGGTTGCCCAGCAGGAACATCAGCGACTGGAACATGTTGATGAAGTCCAGATAAAGCGACAGCGCGCCGAACACGCTCATCTTCTGGGCGGCCTCATAACCCGCGCCTTCGTAATACATGTTCTTGATATTCTGGGTGTCCCAGGCGGTGAGGCCCGAGAAGATCAGCACGGACAGGATCGACAGCGCGAACTGAAGGCCGGTCGACTGCAGGAACAGGTTGACGAGGCCGGCGATAACGAGTCCCCAGACGCCCATCACGAGGAAGGAGCCGAAGGCGGAGAGGTCACGCTTCGTCATATAACCGTAGAGGCTCAGGCCGCCGAAAGCCGCCGCCGTAATGAAGAAGACGCGCGCCACCGACACGCCGGTGAAGACCAGCAGGATCCACGACATGGACAGGCCCATCACCGCCGAGAAGGCGAGGAACAGGTTGCGCGCCGTGGCCGCCGACATGGCGGAGGCGCGCGCGCCGATGAGGAACACGAAAGCCAGCGGCGAGAGCATGATGACCCAGCGCAGCGGCGTGGTGTAGATCAGCGTGCCGAAGGGCGACAAGGCGACGAGCTTGCCGCCGACGAATTGCGGATTGGCGAGCATGAACGCGCCCAGCGCCACAAGGCCCGTCACGGCGAGGCCGAGTGTCATATAGTTGTAGACGCCGAGCATGTAGGCGCGCAGGCCCTCGTCGATCTCGGCCGTGGTCGACCGGGCGACCCCGCGGCCGTAGCCGAAGCTCGTGTTGCGGTCGTAATGAGACATAGCGATCCTCTCGATCTCCAAGGCCGGGCGCGCGGCAATCCGCCATCGCCCGTGGCCTGAACCATTATGGCTCCCTGCAATATGGCTTGGGCCTGATTGCGAGGCAATATGCGGTCGGATGAACTCTTGTTAAGGTGATACTAGGCTTAAGAGAGCGTTTTCGCCCCGGCTCGGGGCGGACCCGCCTTCCGGTCGGCCGGCGCCGCTTCGCACCTGCACAATCGCCTTGGCGAGGCGTCGGCGATCCCTTGCAGCCCCTCCACAACGCCCTGGTCTACGCCGGGCGGCGCGCTACGCGTCGCGCCGCTGGATATGTTGCAGAGCGGGATAGATGACCGATTGTCGCACCCTTGCTCATATAACGGAATGCGATAACATCAAACAAACGGCGTCGCCCGCCTTCCGGGAGCGGTGGGAATTTGCGCGGCGCAAAACCGAGTTCCTGAGCGTCGCGTGTCTTTGCCGCACGAAGACCAGGAGGAGAAGATGAGTGACGATGCTTCAACTTCGTTTCACGCAATCATGAAGCCCATGAAGCTCCTCGCCCTGGCGGCCGGCCTCGCCTTCGCGGCGATGGCCGCGGGTCCGGCGGAGGCCCATGGCCGGCTGGGCGCCGCGGAAGGCCGCTGCCGCCTGTTTATCGGGCCGGACATCATGAACTTCACGGGCTACCTGCCCGAGGCCTCGAAAAACGAGTTTTGCGAGGATATTCCCTCGACCGGCCCCATGATCATGGTGCTCGACGCGGAGCAGGACGAGCTTCGCGACATGAAGATCGAGCTGCGCATCGTAAAGGATGTGGGCGGCGCGGCCAGGGAAAACGAGAATCTCGACGCGGTGACCGTGGCTTACCAGCCGCCTAAGACCTATCCGACCGGCACGGTCAACTTCGAGCACAATTTCAAGGACGGCGGCTATTTCGTCGGCATAGTGACGGTGACGGGCGACCATGGCGAACGCTGGGTGTCGCGATTCCCCTTCTCGGTGGACCGCACCTTCATGCGCGATCTGCCTGTCTATCTGACGCTGGCGCTCGGCGTGATCGCGGCGTTTCTCATCTATCTCGTACATCGCCGCCGCAACCCGCCGCCGCAAATTTCGACGGCCGCAATGGCGTTCAAGACGCCGCCGCTTCCTCCGGTCGATCCGACCGACGCAGGGGCCGAAGCAGGGGCTGAGTCGACGTCCGGGGACGCGAGCCCGTCCGACGGACCCAAGGACGACGCCGGCGGGGCCAAGCGCGACGACGACCACGACGATATCGACAAATACAAGACGGCCGCGGAGTAAGCTTCCGCTTCGCCAATGTTTTCAAGGGACCGCCGCCCTCTTTTCCGGGGCGGCGGTTTTTCATTTTATTCCCCGCCGTCGATCTGCCGGCCGATGATCGCGATGGCGCGTTCGTAGACCGAGGCCGCGTTCCACGCCTGGATCGCCGCGAAGTTCGGCTCGCCCGGCTGATAGCCCGCGCCCGCCTGCCAGCCATGGGCGTGCAGGAAGTTCGCCGTGGACATCAGCGCCGCCTGGGCGTTGTCGAGATTGCCCACGCCATAGTGCAGGATGTTCTTCGGCAGGAACTGCGTCTGGCCGATCTCGCCATGCATGGAGCCGCGCGCGCCCGGCGAAAGCCGTCCATGGTCGATCAGCTCCAGCGCCGCATAAAGCTGGTCGGTGAAATATTCCGACCGCCGGCAGTCATAGGCGAGCGTCGCCACGGCCGAGAGCGCGTGCTGGTTGCCATGCACGGCGCCGAAGCCCGTCTCCATGCCCCAGATGGCGAGCAGCGGGCCCGGCGGCACGCCGTAGCGGCTCTCGATCGACTGGAAGAGGCCCGCCATGGAGCGCTTGAGCTGGCGTCCCTTCGCGACGATCGCGTTCGCCCCGCGCTTTTGCATGAAGGCTTCGAGCGACAGGTGAAAGCTCTTCTGCCCGCGGTCGGCGCCGATGGTCGCCGAATTGTAGTGCGTGTCCATCAGCGCATCGACGCCGGCGGAGCCCACGCGGCCGCGCGATTCTTCGGCGAATTCCTGCTTCCAGGCCTCGAAACCGCCGGCGCCGCTGCCGCAGCGCGCGGCCTGCGCGGGCGCCGCGCCGACAATCGCGGCGGCGATAATGAGCGCCGCCGCGCCGGCTTGGGAAAATCTTTTCATCGGCCTCCTCCTGGGGCGTTTCCGAACGCCGCGAGCCTAACCAATTTTGGCGCCTCGGCAACCATGGCCTGCGCGCCGAGGGTGCGTTCGTATATTGTTCTTGCGCCCGCCAACGCCCGCGGCTACGATTGTCTAGTTTAAGCTTGCGGTTCTTGGAGCGTTTGGCATGGCGGTTCGGGTGGCGACGGTCGCGTTCGAAGGCGTGGAGGCGCGTCCAGTCGACGTTCAGGTGCAGATTTCGCCCGGGTCGGTCGTGTTCAACGTGGTCGGCCTCGGCGACAAGGCGGTCGCCGAATCGCGCGAGCGCGTGCGCGCCGCCCTCATCGCCTCGGGCCTCGCGCTGCCGGCGAAGCGAGTCACCGTCAATCTCGCGCCGGCGGACATGCCGAAGGAAGGCAGCCATTACGATCTTCCGATCGCGCTCGGCGTGATGGCGGCGATCGGCGCCATCCCGTCAGACGCGCTGGAAGGCTTCGTCGTGCTTGGCGAACTGGCGCTCGACGGGACGCTGACGCCGGTGACGGGGGCGCTGCCCGCCGCCATGGCGGCCAACGCCCGCGGGCAGGGGCTGATCTGCCCTAGGGAATGCGGCCCGGAGGCCGCCTGGGCGTCGCGCGAGATGGAGGTGCTGGCCCCGCGCTCGCTCATCCAGCTCGTCAATCACGTGAAGGGAACCCAGGCGCTGGCGCGGCCGGAGCCGGCCGTGCGCGCCCGCGCCGCGGATCTGCCCGATCTCGCCGACATCAAGGGGCAGGAGAGCGCCAAGCGCGCGCTGGAGATCGCGGCGGCGGGCGGCCACAATCTCCTGATGAGCGGTCCGCCGGGCGCCGGCAAGTCCATGCTCGCGGCGCGGCTGCCCTCCATTCTTCCGGCGCTGACGCCGCGCGAACTGCTTGAAGTTTCGATGATCCATTCGGTCGCCGGGCAGATCGCCGGGGGCGAGCTCACGGACCGCCGTCCCTTTCGCGCCCCGCATCATTCGGCTTCCATGGCCGCGCTGGTCGGCGGCGGGACGCACGCCAAGCCGGGCGAGATTTCGCTCGCCCATAACGGCGTGCTTTTCCTCGACGAACTGCCGGAGTTCCAGCCGCAAGTTCTCGACAGTCTGCGCCAGCCGCTCGAGACCGGCGAGGTAGCCGTTTCGCGCGCGAATCACCGCGCCGTCTACCCGGCGCGTTTCCAGCTCGTCGCGGCCATGAATCCCTGCCGCTGCGGCCATGCGCTCGATCCGGGTTACGCCTGTCGCCGCCAGCCCAATGAGCGCTGCGTCGCGCAATATCAGGCGCGGCTTTCCGGCCCGCTGCTGGACCGCTTCGACCTGCAGATCGAGGTTCCGGCCGTCACCGCCGCCGATCTTGTCCTGCCGCCGCCCGCGGAGGGGTCGCGGGAGGTCGCCGCTCGCGTCGCCCGCGCCCGCGCCTTGCAACGAGACCGTTACGAAGCGCTCGAGCTACCGGGCGTCGCCGCCAACGCCGCCGCGCCAGCGGCTGTCGTCGAACGGGTGGCCAAGCTCGACGGGCCGGGCGCCGCCCTCATTCGCGAGGCTTCGGACCGGTTCGCGCTTAGCGCGCGGGGTTTCCATCGCGTTCTCAAGCTCGCGCGCACCATCGCGGATCTCGACGGTTCGGAGGAGGTGACGCGCCCGCATCTCGCCGAGGCGTTGTCCTATCGCGCCGGGCTTGCCGCGGGGCGGGTCGCCGCGTGAGGGATGGGATACTTTATCAATCGACCCGCGCCATGATCCGCGCCGCGAGCGGAGTCTGATTGATGAGCGGCGCAGAAATTTCGGTCCTCATCGTCGCGCAGGCGGCGGTCCTGCTGCTTGCGGCGGCGGTTTTCTTTGCTCTCCGTAAGGGTCCGCACAGGCGAAAGCCCGGCGAGGTCGAGGCGGAGCTGGAGCGCCTGCGCGACGAAATCTGGGAGCTGCGAGCCGCGGCGGACGCTCGCGACAAGGCGGAGGCGGCGAGCCTCGCCAAGTCCCGCTTTCTTGCGACAGTGAGCCATGAAATCCGCACGCCGCTCAACGGCGTGATGGGTCTCGCCCAGCTCCTCGCCATGACGCGGCTCGACGCCGAGCAGGCGAGCTATGTGGAGGCGATCAACGATTCCAGCCGCGCGCTCGCCCAGCTCATCGACGACATTCTCGACTTCTCGAAGATCGAGGCGGGCAAGCTGGAATTGCGCCGCGAGACCTTCGCGCTGGCGCCTCTCGTCGAGGGCGTCGTCGAATTGCTGGCGCCGCGCGCCTTCGCCAAAGGATTGGAAATCGCGAGCGTCATCGCGCCCGACGTCCCGCGCGAAATCGAGGGAGATCCGTCGCGGCTGCGGCAGGTGCTCGTCAACCTCATTGGCAACGCAGTCAATTTCACCGAAACCGGCGGCGTGGGGCTGCGCCTGTCGCGGCGCGGCGAGACTCTGCGCTTCAAGGTGCGCGACACCGGGCCGGGCGTCCCGCCGAACGCGCGCAAGGCGATCTTCGAGGAGTTCGAGCAGGGCGACGCCTCGGCGACGCGGCGTCATGGCGGCACCGGCCTCGGCCTCGCCATATCGCGCCGGCTGGTCGCTCAGATGGGCGGCGCTTTGGCCCTGGCCGAAACCTCCGACAAGGGCTCGACCTTCGCCTTCTCGCTGCCGGGGCCGGCGGGCGCGTCGCCGGCCCCGGAGCCGCTCCTGGGATTGAACGTCCTGGTTGTCGGCGCCAGCCGTTTCGAGGCGCCCTATCTCGCCGAACGCCTGCGCTCGGTCGGGGCGATGGCGGCCGTCGCCGAAAGCGAGTCGGCCGCGCGGGGACGCCTTTCGCGAAGCGAAGCGCTCGACGCCGTCATCGTCGACTGCGCTGTCGGGGCCGAAAACGCCGCGGGGCTGGCGGCGGCGGCCCGAACGGCTGGCGCGCGTCGCCTCTTCCTGCTCTTCTCCCCGCTGGAGCGGCGCGCTTTCGGCGAAGCGGCGCTCCGCGATTTCGACGGCTGGCTGGTGAAGCCCGTGCGATGCGCCTCGCTTGTGTCGCGTCTTTCGCAAGGGCTTCGTCGACAGGCGGCGGATGCGCCGAGGGCGGCGGCTCCGGAGCCTGTCCAGTCGCTCGCCGGTCTCAAGGCGCTCGTCGCCGAGGACAATGACATAAACGCGCTGATTCTCATGCGCCACCTTGGCAAGCTCGGCGCCGAAGCCGCTCGCGCGCGCAACGGAGCCGAGGCCGTCGCCATGGCGGCGATGGAGCCTTACGACGTCATCGTCATGGATCTCTTCATGCCCGAACTCGACGGGCGGGAAGCGACGCGCCGCATCCGTGAGACCGAGGCCGGCGCGAGAGCGCCCCGCACGCCCATTCTGGCGTTGACCGCAAGCGCGCAGGAAGAGGACGAGCGCGCGGCCCGCGCCGCCGGCGTCGACGCCTTTCTGACGAAGCCCGTCGATTTCGCGGCGCTCGCCGCCACGATCGAGGAATTGCGTCTTGCGCCGCGCGAGGCCGAAAGGCGCGGCGTTGCGGCCCTTCAGCCGCCCAGTGGGGCAATCGTCCCGAACCTGCCGGCGCGATAATCGTCGAACGCTTCCGCAAGCTCGGCCGGGCTGTTCATCACGAAGGGGCCTTGCTGCGCGACAGGCTCGTCGATCGGTTCGCCGCTCAGGAGGAGCAGCTTTGCATCGGCCTGCGCAGAGAAGGCGACCCCGCCGCCATGCCGGTCGAAGACGATCGTCTCCCCCGCCCGTGCATGGCCCTCCTCATTGACGACGACCGGACCGTCGAGGACGGCGACGACGAGATTATGTCCCTTCGGCAAATCGAAAATCGCATTTTGCCCTTCGTCGATGCGAACGTCCCAGACGTTCATCGGAGTCGCCGTCTGCGCCGGTCCTCTGAAGCCCGCCCACTCGCCCGCGATCACCCGGATCATTCCGACCTCGTCGTTCAGCTCGACGCGCGGAATGTCGTCGTCACGCAAGGTCTGGTAGCGCGGCCGCGTCATCTTCAGGCGCGCCGGAAGGTTGACCCATAGCTGCGCCATCTCGAACCGCCCGCCGCGTCTGGCGTAAGCCTCGGAGTGATATTCCTCATGGAGCACGCCGGCCCCCGCGGTCATCCATTGAACGTCGCCGGGGCCGATGACGCCGCCCGCTCCCGTAGAGTCGCGATGCGCCACCTCGCCGTCATAGACGACGGTCACGGTCTCAAAGCCGCGATGCGGATGCTGACCCACGCCGCGTCGCTCTTTCGTGGGCGGAAAGTCGAAGGGGGCCACATAATCGCAAAGCAGAAAGGGGCTGACGCGCGGCCCTTGCGCCTGGTGCGAGAAGAGCGTGCGCACGGGAAAGCCGTCGCCGACCCAATGGACCCTCTCAGGCGCGGGATAAACGCCACTGACCTTTCTCATCGCCGGCTCCTTCGCGCCGCCTCCGCGGCGCCGACCGCTTCGAATTTATCTGGCGCGCCTTGGTCCAGGTTCAAACGACAGGCGCGCTCGGCGGCTTGACGGGGCCGTCCGAAGCGACAAGAAGCGCTGAAGGCAGCTGAAGGGGATTTTGATGGACTGGATCATCTTGTTGATCGGCAGCGTTTGCGAAGTCGGCTGGCTCGTGGGCATGAAATACGCCGAGGGCTTCACGCGCTTCTGGCCGACGGTCGTCATGCTGATTTTCATGATCGCCAGCGTGGGCTGTCTGGGTCTCGCCGTTAAGACGATCCCCGCCGGCACAGCCTATGCGGTCTGGACCGGCGGCAGCATCGCCGCCGTCGCAATTGTCGGCGTGTTTCTTTTCCATGAGCCGGCCACGCCATTGCGGCTGGCCTCCTTCGCCCTGATCGTCGCGGGCATGGTCGGACTCAGAATAAGCGGGGTCAATTAGGCTTGGCTCCGCACGCCTCCGCGCAAAGGAAGCGGCGGGCTGCGCCAGCCGCTTCGGGTGCTGACTAGAAATAGCTTTCCAGCGCGCCCCTGCGCCGCACGTCGAGCGTCGCGCAATGGAAGGCGCCGCCAAAGGCCGCGTAATGCAGGAAGGGAACAGGGATCGGCTCATAGCCCCATTTTTCGACCTGCCGCATCATGTTGACGTGATGCGGATCGACGATCATGCGTTTCTCGTCGACCATGAGAATGTTCATGCTCAGCCATTTGCCGCACATGGACGTGATCTTGAGGATGCGGTCCTCGATCGGCGTCGGCTCGGGCGCGACGAGAATGTCCCATTTCTTTAGAATGTCGGGCAACTCGTCCGGGTTGATATATTCCGGGTTGATGAGGAGGCGGCCCGGTCCCAGCGGCAGGATCGTCGTGTCGATATGCATGGGGTTGGGGCAGCGGCTCTTGATCTCGTGGATGCGGTAGCCCTCGCCGAGATGGCGGCGCAGCCAGTCAATGCCCATCGCGTTCGTGACATTCGAGCGGGTCACGAATATGTCCCGGCCGCAGCGGAAGAAATCGGCGGCGTCGAAAACCGGCTCGAACTCGGTGAGAATGTAGCGGATCGGCTCGCCCTTTTCGGGGAGCTTGAAATTCGGATCGAAGAGGTCGTCGGTCAGTTGCGGCTTGGGCGCCGAGGTCCAGCGCGCGCCGCGGCGGAAATAGTCCTTCAGGATCGGCCGGTAGGAATGCGTCTCGAAATAGCGGCAGGGCCAGGCCATCGGCGTTTCGAGAATCTCATCTCCAATGACGAGCATGGAGTCGCGCGGGCAGGAATTGCAGAAGCCGCGCGACGACCAGTAGGGCGTCGAGAATTTGGCCTTATGATTGAAAGGCTCAGGCCGGGTGACCGTGACGCCGAGTTGCTCGAGCACTTTGATGAAATTGTCGAGTTCCTGCTGCGCGGGTTCGACCATGAATTTCGGGAATTTGAAGCCCGCCGCCAGCGCCTGGGCGCGCGCCGCCATGCCGGGAATGTTGCAGGTCACGACCGGGTGGTCGGATGGAATCGTCGAGCCCTCCAGGCGGCCAACGATGATTTCCTCCAACGGATCCCACTCATTATGCGAATTGACCGGGCATTCGGCTGTGACAGTATCTGGCAATGGCGCGTAAACGTTCATTCGAAAACCCCCGTCTCGTCCCCTGATAATCTTTTTCTTTCGGCAGCTTTCGGCTGCGCCGGCGCTGAATATGTCGCATGAACGCTGTCTGTCCACCGCGCTTGCAATTTCTCCCCGTTTGGCCCATAAGCCGCGCTTCCGAACCGCCCGGCCAGTAGATGGGCTGCCGTGGCGGTTCTTTTCGCTCGCGCGAAACGCGCCCTCAAGATCCAGTTGGATCCGGCGCGTCAAGAATCAACAGGGCCAAGGCCCAGGAGAGCAAAATGCCCAAGCTGAAGACGAAATCCGGCGCGAAAAAGCGCTTCAAGATCACCGGTACCGGCAAAGTGGTCTATGCCCAGCAGGGCAAGCGCCACGGCATGATCAAGCGCACGAACAAGCAGATCAGAAATCTGCGCGGGACGAATGTTCTGTTCAAGACGGACGGCGACAACATCAAGAAATACTTCCTGCCGAACGGCTGACCGCCCCGCAACATAAGCAGAATTCTGAAGGAGTTTCGTCATGGCTCGCGTGAAACGGGGCGTTACGTCCCACGCCAAGCACAAGAAAACGCTCAAGGCCGCCAAGGGCTTCTACGGCCGCCGCAAGAATACGATCCGCACCGCCAAGGCCGCCGTCGACCGCTCGATGCAATATGCGACGCGCGACCGCAAGGCGAAGAAGCGCACCTTCCGCGCTCTCTGGATCCAGCGCCTCAACGCCGCGGTCCGCGAGCACGGCCTGACCTATTCGCGCTTCATCGACGGCCTCGCCAAGGCGGGGGTCGAGATGGATCGCAAGGTCCTGTCGCAGCTCGCCATCGAGCAGCCCGAGGCTTTCGCGGCCATCGTCGCCCAAGCCAAGTCGGCGCTGCCGCAGGCAGCCTAATTCGCTGATTAGGCTCTAATTTCGGAAGGCGCCCGCTGGCGACGGCGGGCGCTTTTTTGATTTATTCCAAAAAACTTCGGATCAAACGATCGGTTTCGAATGTTGCTCCTGTCAGAAAGGTAGACAGGAGTAAAGCACATGAAAGGCAAATCTAGACGCGGCGCTGTCGCCGCCGCCTTGAGTAAAGTGCTGGAAGCGGTTCGCGAGTCGCTTCCCGGTCCGGCGTTGGCGCTGCGCCCGATTCCCGTCCGTCGTCCCACCGCGCCGCGGCGGCGTGATTAGGATGATCGCCACTCAGCGTTCGCCTGCGCCGGCCTTCCTGATCCTCCGCTCGTCAGAGTTTCGTGGCCGCCGACGCAGGCGCTAGAAACTTTTTCGGAATTCGACGCGGTTCGGTTTCTTGACCGGCGGCGCGGGTTTGACTTCGCCAATTCTTCCTCTGCCAATTCTTCCTCCGCCAAGTCTTTTTCCATACAATCTTTTTCCATAAGGGTCCGAGCGCCCCGCCGGACGAAGCCCTCGCCGGGCGGATCGCGCAGCGCTAAGTTGGCGTGCATGCCTATTCGGAAAATTTCACGCCCGGTCGAAGACGCGCCTCTTTGTCGCGAAGCCCCGCCTGCGGGCCGCCGGGCGTCACGAGGCGGGAGATTGTCTTAATGGCCAATGCATATGATCTGATTGTCATCGGCGGCGGCCCCGGCGGCTATGTCGCAGCGATTCGCGGCGCGCAGCTCGGACTGAAGACGGCAGTCGTCGAGCGCGAGCATCTCGGCGGCATCTGTCTCAATTGGGGTTGCATTCCCACAAAGGCGCTGCTCCGGTCGGCGGAGATCTATCGACTGGCGACAGACGGCGCGCGTTTCGGCGTCACGGGCGCCGCGCCGGGCTTCGACGCCGCGCGCATCGTCGCCCGCTCACGCGAGGCGGCCGGCCGGCTGAATGCGGGCGTCGGCTTCCTGCTCAAGAAGAACAAGATCGACGTCATCTGGGGCGAGGCGACGCTGTCGGGCAAAGGCGAAGTGAGAGTCGGCGCGCCGACGAAGCCGGCCGTGACGCCGCAATTCGCGCCGCCGAAAAACACGCTCGGGGAGGGCGCCTATCAGGCGAAGCACATCATCGTGGCGACCGGCGCCCGCCCGCGCGCGTTGCCGAGCCTGGAGTCCGACGGGCGGCTGGTCTGGACCTATTTCGAGGCTTTGAAGCCGGAGCGTTTTCCGAAGTCGCTGCTCGTCGTCGGCGCCGGCGCTATTGGAGCGGAGTTCGCGTCGTTCTTTCGGACTTTCGGCGTCGAAGTGACGCTGATTGAAGCATTGCCGCAAATCCTTCCGGCTGAAGACGCTGAGATCGCCGCTTTCGCGCGCAAAAGCTTCGAGAAGCAGAACATCTTCATCAAGACCGCGACGATGGTTGCGGGGCTTGAGAGAAAGGCGGACAGCGTCGTCGCAACGTTGAAGGGCGCCGACGGCGCGAGCGAAACGCTGGAAGTCGAGCGCGTCCTCTCGGCCGCAGGCGTCGTGGCGAATGTCGAGAAGCTCGGACTCGAGAGCCTTGGCGTCACGATCGAGAAGGGCGTCGTCAAGACGGACGGACTGGGGCGCACCAATGTCGAGGGCGTCTACGCCATCGGCGACGTTGCGGGCGGCCCGATGCTCGCGCACAAGGCCGAGCATGAGGGCGTGATTTGCGTCGAGGCGATCGCCGGCCTCAATCCGCATCCGCTCGACAAATCGCGCGTGCCCGGCTGCACCTATTGCCATCCGCAGGTGGCGTCGGTCGGCCTCTCGGAAGAAAAGGCGAAAGCGGCCGGTTATGACATTCGCGTGGGCCGCTTCCCCTATCTCGCCAATGGCAAGGCGATTGCGCTCGGCGAGCCCGAAGGGCTGGTGAAGACGATCTTCGACAAGAAGACAGGAAGGCTGCTCGGCGCCCATCTCGTCGGCGTCGAAGCGACGGAGCTCATTCAGGGGTTCGTGATCGCGATGAATCTTGAGACGACAGAAGACGAACTGATCCACGCCGTCTTCCCGCATCCGACATTGTCAGAGACGATGCATGAGAGCGTATTGGATGCGTTTGGGAGGGCGATTCATGTCTAGCTCCCTCTCCGTGAAAACGGGGAGAGCGTTAGGGTAAGAGGCGAAGCGACATTAAATCCGCCGGGTTCCGTCATCGACGTCCGCGCGTCCGGGCTATGGCTCGCCCCTCGCCCGTGACCTCTTCCCGCACGCGGTGAGAAGGGGCGCAAAGCGGCTTGAATGCAACGCCTGCGCCTCTATGTCAGCCTTGAGTCATCCAGAAGAAGCTAAGCCCGTGCGCCTGAAAATCTTGGCCTCGACCGTCGCTTTCTCGCTCGCATCCACCGCCGCATTCGCCATGCTCAAAAAAGGCGACGCCGCGCCGGATTTTTCACTGCAAGCCGCGCAGGGCGGGAAGGATTTCACTTTCTCGCTGAAGGATGCGCTGAAGAAAGGCTCGGTCGTTCTCTATTTCTACCCCAAGTCCTTCACCAGCGTCTGCACCGAGGAGGCGCATGAATTCGCCGAGGCGATGGATCAGTTCGCCGCGATGAACGCTTCCGTGATCGGCGTCTCGGGCGACGGGATCGAGACGCAGCGCGAATTCTCGACCAAGGAATGCCGCGACCGGTTTCCTGTCGGCGCCGATCCCGGCTTCAAGGTCATCAAGGACTATGAAGCGTCCTTCGATCTGCCGATCGCGGGGCCGATGTTCGCGAGCCGCATTTCCTATGTGATCTCGCCGGAGGGGAAGATCCTTTCCGCCGTCTCCGACTCCGGCGCGACGAAGCATATCGAGAGCGCGCTGGAGACGGTGAAGAAATCGAGGGGAAGCCACTGAGCCGTTCCCTCACGGCAAGGAGCGAGGCCGCGAAACAATCCAGGCCGCGTTCCCTGACCTGGATGGCGTCGCTTCGCTGGCAATGACGCTGCGGCGCGATTAAGCGCTTTTCTCCGGCAGGTTCAGCCTTATATGCAGCTCCCGAAGCTGCTTCATCGTGGCTTCCGACGGCGCGCCCATCAGCAAATCCTCCGCGCGCTGGTTCATCGGGAAGAGAGTCACCTCGCGCAGATTTTCTTCCTCGGCGAGAAGCATCACGATACGGTCGACGCCGGGCGCGATGCCGCCATGGGGCGGGGCGCCGTATTGGAAGGCGCGATACATGCCGCCGAATTTTTCGAGCAGCACGTCCTCGCCATAGCCGGCGATCTCGAAGGCCTTCTTCATGATCTCGGGGCGGTGGTTGCGGATGGCGCCCGAGGACAGCTCCACGCCGTTGCAGACGATGTCGTATTGATAGGCGAGGATGTCGAGCGGGTCCTTCGTCTCCAGCGCCTCCATGGCCCCTTGCGGCATGGAGAAGGGGTTGTGCGAGAAATCGATCTTCTTGTCTTCCTCGTTCCACTCGAACATCGGGAAGTCGACGATCCAGCAGAATTCGAAGACGTCGGTCTTGGAGAGGCCGAGCTCCGAGCCGATTCGCAGGCGGGCCATGCCCGCGAGCTTCGCGGCCGGGGTTTCCTGGCCGGCCGAGAAAAATACTGCGTCGCCCGCCTTCACGCCGGCCTTCTCGGCGATTTTGGCCTGAACGTCGGCCGGGATGAACTTCGCGATCGGGCCTTTGCCGACGAGCGCGCCGCCTTCCTCCTCGAAGATGATGTAACCCAGCCCCGGCGCGCCTTCCGAGCGCGCCCAGTCATTGAGCTTGTCGAAGAAGCTGCGCGGCTGAGAACTGGCGCCGGGCGCGGGGATGGCGCGCACGGTCTTGCCCTTGAAGGCCTTGAAGCTGACATTCTCGCCTTCGAACTCCTCCGAGACGTCGGCGATGATCAGCGGGTTGCGCAGGTCCGGCTTGTCGGAGCCATATTTCAGCATGGACTCGCGGAAGGGGATGCGCGGAAATTTCTGCGTCACGGGCTTGCCCTTCGAGAACTCCTCGAACACGCCGCGCAGCACCGGCTCCATGGCCTCGAACACGTCTTCCTGCGTGACGAAGCTCATCTCCACGTCGAGCTGGTAGAACTCGCCGGGCGAGCGGTCGGCGCGGGCGTCCTCGTCGCGGAAACAGGGGGCGATCTGGAAATAGCGGTCGAAGCCCGCGACCATCAGCAACTGCTTGAACTGCTGCGGGGCCTGCGGCAGGGCGTAGAACTTGCCGGGATGCAGGCGCGACGGCACGAGGAAGTCCCGCGCGCCCTCAGGCGAGGAGGCGGTGAGGATCGGCGTCTGGAACTCGAAGAAGCCGCCGGCCTTCATGCGCGCGCGGATCGAGTCGATGATGCGGCCGCGCAGCATGATGTTGTTGTGCAGCTTTTCGCGGCGCAGATCGAGGAAGCGGTATTTGAGGCGGATGTCTTCCGGATAGTTCTGGTCGCCGAAGACCGGCAGCGGCAGCTCGCCAGCAGGGCCGAGAACCTCGATTTCCGTCACGTAGATTTCGACATGGCCCGTCGGCATGTCCGGATTTTCGGTGCCCGCCGGGCGCTTGCGCACCTCGCCGTCGAGCCGGACCACCCATTCCGAGCGCAGCTTTTCAGCCAGCGAGAAGGCCGACGAATCGGGGTCCACCACACATTGGGTGAGGCCGTAATGATCGCGCAGGTCGATGAACAGCACGCCGCCATGGTCGCGGATACGGTGGCACCAGCCGGAGAGGCGGATTTTCTGGCCGGCGAGGGCCTCGTTGGGCTCTCCGCAGGTGTGCGAACGGTAGCGATGCATGGGCCGCTTTCGGTCTGAAACGTCTGGGAATGCCGGAAGGGCCGGCGCGTGCGCGCCAAGAAGCGCAATGGCCTTGCCGCTGTCAAGCGCCGGCGGCTCGGCCTTGGGCCGGCGCAGGGCATGGTCACTTCCTGAAAAACGACTCGGCGGCGGCGCTGGCCGCCTGCTTCGCCCTGACAGCAGCCTCCAGGCGCGCGATCTCCTGTCGCAGGGCCGCGATCCGCGCCTCGAGCTCGGCTACTGACAGAAGGTCGGGCGGCTGGCCGATTTGGAAAGGAGCGGCGGGGCGAGGCGCGTCGTCGTCGTTGCTCATGATGGTTCGTCAAGATTTGGTTAAGGCAAACGTGGTCGCATTCTTACTGTGACGTTTCCAGATTGAGTCGTCCACGGATGTATCTGGTCCTCTCCATCCCATTTTTCACCGCGTTCTTCCTCGCGTGGAACAGGGTGCGAGGTTTCCTCGCGCCCGGCGCTCATTTGGATTTCCGCCCGCTCTTCCCGCGCGACCCGCTTTATGCCCTTGCGATCTGGCTCGACGCCCAAAAGGTCGCCGAAATCCAGTTCGTCGCCTATACGCTGGTCGCCGGCCTTTTCCTCGCTGCGCTCGGGTTTTTCTGCGATGTGCTGCTGAGAGGCAAGGGCTTCGGCGCATCGGGCAACGCCTCGCTGCTGCTCACCGGCATCCTGTTCGCGGCCTGGGCGTGGAGCGTCTGGGCGCCTTACCCCTACCAAAGCGGCGTCGCGCCCATGGTTTTCGCCGCGGCTTTCGGGGGCGGGCTCGTGCTGCTGATGGCCGTGGAGCTCAAACATGTGATCGTCGCCAAGCTGGACGAGCTGGGCAGCGGCGCGTTGGCGGCGTCCCCCCGGAAGCCGCGGCCGCGCACGGCCCAGGACGTCATCGGGCGCCGCGTCGGCAGGGCTTCATGCGCCAATTTCACCCAACGGCGGTGAGCCTCTCCCGCGCGCCGGCCGCGATTTCCACCGCGCCTCCCAAGGATCGCGGCCGTCTCCGCCCGCCGCCGCTGAGCGGCCAGTCGGCCTCGCCCGCACGCGCCTGAAAAATCAGCTCTCGCCGCGACAATTGTTTAGGCCTATCTGCTATTGTGCGCCCGCGAAGCCGAACAGGGTTCGTCCGGCCGGGGCTTGACCGGCGTTAGACCGTCATTGGCGGAAGACGAGAGCGATGACCAAGTGGGTCTATAGTTTCAGCGCTGGCAAGGCCGACGGCTCGGCCTCCATGCGGGACCTCCTCGGCGGCAAGGGCGCAAATCTTGCGGAAATGGCCGCCCTCGGCCTGCCGGTCCCGCCGGGCTTCACAATCACCACCGAGGTCTGCGCTCATTTTTACGCCGGTGGGCGCAGTTTCCCGGCCGACCTCGAGGCGCAGGTCGACGCCGCCATGGCGGAGATCGGCCGTGTCGCCGGCCACGCCTTCAACGATCCCAAATGGCCGCTGCTCGTTTCCGTGCGCTCCGGGGCGCGGGCCTCCATGCCCGGCATGATGGACACGGTGCTCAATCTCGGCCTCAATGACGAGACGGTCGAGGCGCTCGCCAATTACTCCCGCGACGCACGCTTCGCCTGGGACTGCTACCGTCGCTTCATCGAAATGTATTCCTCCGTCGTGCTGGGCGTGGAGCACCATATTTTCGAGGACGCGCTCGAGGAGCTGAAAGAATCGAAGGGCCTGACCCTCGACACGCAGTTGAGCGCCGACGACTGGCGCGCGGCCGTCAGGCAGTTCAAGGGAATTGTCGAAGCGAATGCGGGCGTTGAATTCCCCCAGGATCCGCGCGCGCAGCTTTGGGGGGCCATCAAGGCGGTCTTCGCCTCCTGGATGAACCATCGCGCCGTCGTCTATCGGCACCTGCACAATATTCCCGAGGACTGGGGCACCGCCGTCAATGTGCAGGCCATGGTCTTCGGCAATATGGGCGCGACCTCCGCGACCGGCGTCGCCTTCACGCGCAATCCGTCGACCGGGGTGAAGGAGCTTTACGGCGAATATCTGCTGAACGCGCAGGGCGAGGACGTCGTCGCCGGGCTGCGCACGCCGCAGCCGCTGACCGAAGTCGCGAGCCGCGCCTCGCCGGGGGAGAAGATTTCGCTCGAAGCCGCGATGCCCAAAGTCTTCGCCGAATTCACGAAGATCGCGGACAATCTCGAACGGCACTACCGCGACATGCAGGACATGGAGTTCACCGTCGAGCGCGGCAAGCTCTGGATGTTGCAGACGCGGAGCGGCAAGCGCACGGCGCGCGCGGCCCTGAAGCTGGCCGTCGACATGGCGAATGAAGGCCTCATCACGCGCGACGAGGCGCTGCTGCGCGTCGAGCCGACCTCGCTCGACCAATTACTGCACCCGACGATCGATCCCGCCGCCCGTCGCGACATTCTCGCGACCGGCCTTCCGGCCTCGCCGGGCGCGGCCTTCGGCGAGATCGTCTTCAATCCTGAAGAGGCGGAGGCGCTCTCGGCTTCGGGCCGCAAAGTGATCCTCGTGCGCACGGAGACGAGCCCTGAGGACATTCACGGGATGCACGCCGCGGAAGGCATTCTCACCGCGCGCGGGGGCATGACTTCGCATGCGGCGGTCGTCGCGCGCGGCATGGGCAAGCCCTGCGTGACGGGCGCGGGCGCCTTGCGAATCGATTATGACGAGCAATGCTTCACCGTCGCCGGCAAGCGCTTCGCCAAGGGCGACAAGATCACGATCGACGGCTCCGCGGGCCACGTGATCGCCGGCGAAGTGAAGATGCAGCGACCCGAGCTCACCGGCGAATTCGCTGTTTTGATGGGCTGGGCGGATCAGGTGCGCCGTCTCAAGGTTCGGGCCAACGCCGAGACGCCGTCCGACGCGCGCGCCGCGCGCCGCTTCGGCGCCGAGGGCATCGGACTCGCGCGCACGGAGCATATGTTCTTCGAGGGCGAGCGCATCGTCGCCGTGCGCGAGATGATCCTCGCCGACGACGCGGAAGGGCGAAAGGCGGCGCTCGCCAAGCTGCTGCCGATCCAGCGCGAGGATTTCAAGCATCTTTTCGAGATCATGGCGGGACTGCCCGTCACGATCCGCCTCCTCGATCCGCCGCTGCACGAATTCCTGCCGCATACGGATTCGGAGCTTGCGACGGTCGCGCGGGCCATGGGCGCCGATCCCGTGAAGCTGCGCCGCCGCGCGCTGCAACTCTCGGAATTCAACCCCATGCTCGGCTTCCGCGGCGTGCGCCTCGCGGTGGTTTTCCCGGAGATCGTGGACATGCAGGCCCGCGCGATTTTCGAGGCGGCGATCGAGGCGAGCCTCTCGACGGGCGAACCTGCGCAGATCGAAATCATGGCGCCGCTCGTTTTTGCGCGCGCCGAGCTCGATCTGGTGAATGCGCGCGTCGACGCCATGGCGAAGCTCGTCGAGGACGAGACGGGCGTCCGCCCGCGCTATCATATCGGCACGATGATCGAACTGCCGCGCGCCGCGCTGCGCGCCGACGAAATCGCGCCGTCGGCGGACTTTTTCTCCTTCGGCACGAACGATCTGACGCAGACGACGCTCGGCATCTCGCGCGACGATTCGGGCTCGTTCCTCAATGCTTATGTCGAAAAAGGCCTCCTGCCGCACGACCCCTTCGTGTCGATCGACCAGGAGGGCGTCGGCGAACTCGTCGCGCTCGGCTGCGAGCGCGCTCGCAAGGCGCGTCCCGATATTGCGCTCGGCGTCTGCGGCGAGCATGGCGGCGATCCGGAGTCCGTCGCCTTTTTCGACAAGATCGGGATCGATTACGTGTCCTGCTCACCCTTCCGCGTGCCGATCGCAAGATTGGCGGCGGCGCAGGCGGCGTTGGGGAAGAAAGCCGAGGGGACGGCCTAACCACCCTCCCCGAGGGGGAGGGTCGGCGCGCAGCGCCGGGGTGGGGTGAAATCGCTTCCCTATCACTCCGGTAGCTGCTGAACATCCCCGCTCACGGCGTTGTCGCCGCAGCCTCGCCCCGCCCCGAAGCGCTTCGCGCTTCGACCCTCCCCCGCAAGGGAAGGGTGGCGCCTCACGAACTCTCCAGCTCCTCGTCGATATGGTTCGCCTCGAACCGCCGAACGATCAGACGCACCAGATACAGGCCGAATTCCGGATTCTGGAAATAGAGCTGTTCGAACTGCTCATAGGTGATCGTCAGCAGGCGCGCGTCGGTCAGGCATTTGGCTGTGGCCGTGCGCTTGCCGGATCTGGTGAAGAGCGCCATCTCGCCAAAAATCGCGCCGGGGCCCAGGACGACGCCTCGTTCAAGGATTTCGATCTTGCCGTCGACAAGGACATAGGCCTCATTCGCCGTATCGCCCTTCCTGAAGACGAAGTCGGTCGCCCGCACGCTTTCGGGATGCATGAAGGGCTTCAGCCATTCAATGTTCAGATCATTGGCGTTGGCCTCGCGCACGCTGTCGATCAGGCGGTTCATCTCGCGCAGGCGGGAGAAGTTGAGCGGCAGATTGATCGCGTGCTTGGCGATCGTCGGCAGCGTCCCGGTCAGGAGGCCATAGGTCACGCCGAGCACGTTGCACACCATGGCGGTGAGGCGCAGCGGGATCATGCGTTTCATATAGGCCGAGCCGACGACGCTCGCGGCCTCCGCCCAGGCCAGCGTCGTCAGCGCGATGGTCCCCGCGCTTTTTCCGGAGTCGGAGGTCGCCCAGTTCGTCATCGCATCGATCAGATCGGACATCATCGCTCCTTGCTTCGCCCGGGCTCGGCGTTCCGCTTTTAGAGAATCGGGCCGGCCGCCGCCGCCAGATCAGGAAAGCTTTGGCGCGCCGCCAAGACAAGCGCAAGAAAAGCCGGTCCCGCTGGACTTTCTTGCGCGCTTGCGCACATCTCGCCTCATGCGACAAGCGGCCAAATTGCATCGGATCGAGACGGGCGGGCGCGGCTTCTACGAATTCACCGCCGCGCTCGCGGATTTCGTGCGCAGCGAGCGGATGAGCGCGGGGCTGCTCACCGCTTTCTGCCGACACACCTCCGCGTCGCTCCTCATCCAGGAAAACGCGGATCCCTCTGTCTTGGCGGATCTGGAGGCGGTCTTTGCACGGCTGGCGCCGGAGGGAGCGGGCTACGCCCACGATACGGAAGGGCCCGACGACATGCCGGCCCATATCCGCGCGGCGCTGACACAGACGCAGCTTTCCATCCCCGTCATCGGCGGGGCGCTCGCGCTGGGGACGTGGCAGGGAGTTTATCTTTTTGAGCATCGCCGGCGGCCGCATCGGCGGGAGATCGCGCTGCATGTGATCGGAGAGTGACGTATGTCCCCCTCTCCCCGCAGGCGCCCCGCAGGCGGGGGGCGAGCCGCATCGCCCCCGCCCGCCACCTGACGGCTCGACCGCAAGTTCGCGACGATCGCCAGCGCGGAATCGCGCGCAACCATAGCGGGCGCCTCATTCTGGCACGCCGGCGGCGCGAGCCGTGCAACAGTTCGGCAAGCCTAATGCGCTGATAATCAAAATCACAAAGTTTCTCGTGGTCGGGAGCCGCCTCGGCCCCGCGGATGTCAGCGTGGAATCCGGGCAGGCCTATGCGTCGTCAGTCGAAAACGCGTTCGGTTTTTGGCGTCATGGCCCCCTGGGCCTTCAGCGTGATGGCTCCCTGGGCGCTTGGCGTCGGCGTGCTCGTCTCCTTCACCGCGAGCGCAGGGCAGGACGCCGCGGGCGACTGGAACGTCGCGCCGCTTACCGCCCGCGCCCGCGCGACGCCGGCTCCCGCCGCCTTGCAGCTTGCATCCTTCGGCGAGATCGCCACCGGCGAACTCGGCCTTTCCGGCCAGAGCCGGGCGCTGGTGCAGAGCGCGCGCCTGATGGTCGGCGCGCCGGACGATCTGCGCTCCATCCCCGACGAGCGCGAGCCGCATGTCGATCTCAAGCCGGATGTTAGGCATTTTCCGGAGGTGGACCGCACGCATAAGGGCGATCCCATCGTCGCCATGCGGCCAAGCTTCGAGACGCGGGTCATCAACCCGTCCGCGCTGGGTCTCGCCGAGCCGGCGCGCCTGACCTTCCGCATCTGGGGCAGGAACCCGGCGCGCACAAGCGTCGCCCTCGCGCCGCGCGGCCCCGTGCCGGGCGACGAGGCGATTTATGAGGCGGAGGAAGCCCGCGCCGAGGCGCTGACGACCACGCAGACGCAGAAGGCGAAAGCCGTCGCCTCGCCTTCGCAAAGCGCTTCGAGCGCGACGTCGCGGGCGAACGAGCCTTCGCGCGAGCCGACCTATCAGGCGCTCGCAGAGCGCGCTCTGCATGGCGCGACGCCGCAGGTGTCGCGCGCCGTCGCGCTCGGCTCGTCGACGCCGGCGCAGCCCGACGCGCTGCCGATCGAAGCCTCGTCTTTTCCTCAGGCCACGCTCGCGCTCGGCGCACCGGGAAAGAACGAGGCGCGGCCCGATTACGCGTCGCTTATCGATCGCGACAATATGGATCGCGAGCGGCGCTGCCTGGCTGAAGCTGTCTATTTCGAATCGCGCAGCGAGCCCGAAGCGGGCCAGGCGGCGGTGGCGCAGGTCGTGCTCAATCGCGTGCAAAGCGGTCTTTATCCGACGACGATCTGCGGCGTCGTCTATCAGAACCGCCATCACTACAAGGCGTGCCAGTTCTCCTTCGCCTGCGAGGGCAGGTCGCTCCGCATCACGGAGCCCGAGTCATGGGCGACGGCGGTGCGGATCGCGAACGAGGTGATGGATGGCCGCACTTATCTCACCGAGGTCGGCCGCTCGACCCATTACCACGCGACTTACGTCAAGCCGCGCTGGGCGCGCGCGCTCACGCGCATGGAGATGATCGGCCGCCATATCTTCTATCGGCTCAAGCCCGGCCAGACCTGATCCGAAAACGCGCGGCCTTTCGACGCCGGACGCCGCCGGTGCGCGCATAGATTTCGATCCACAGCCAGATGGCGAGGGCGACCCAGGCGGAAGCGAAGGGATGCGCCGAGACCAGTTGCGTCAAAGCGTGCATGTCGAGTTCTCGCGCGCTGAGGTTGTAGGCCTAGCTTTGGTCGCGTGCGGTTAAGAGGCTTGTTAAGAGGAACGGTAAATCGACGCCGATTTCCGCCACATTGCCGGTTTGGTTAAGGCGCGGCTAATCGATGAGCGTCGAGCGTATGAGCCCTCTCACCGAATTGCCGAGGTAAAAGTCGCGCGGCAAATCAGCGAAACCTAATACTCGTTCTTCGGCGCAGCCTTGCCTTAACAATGCGGCGCGCAGCGTTCCGGCCAGCAGGCCGCAGGAGAGCGGCGGCGTCAGCAGGCCCCCTTCCGCCGGGACGAAGAGATTGCAGCGCGCGCTTTCGCACAGCTCGCCGCGCTCGTTAAGAAACAATACTTCGTCAGCTCCGCTTCTTTGCACGGCCCGCGCGAGTTCCTCCTCATAGAGCGCGCGGCGCGTCGTCTTGTGCCGCAGCAGGGGATTGGATGAGTCGAACCGCCGCGCCGCGAGCGTAACGCGCCAGACGGTTTCCGGCGGAACGGGGCCGACGGGGGTTTTCGTCACTTCCACCGCGCCGTCGCGGGACAGGACGAGGCGAACGCGCAGCCGCTCGGCAGGGTCGGGGTGAGAGGCAGGCGGCGTCAGGGCGCTTTGCCCCTCGCCCCGACCCTCTCCTCGCAGGCGGGGAGAGGGGGAAGCGTCATCGGCGAGAGCCGGAACCGCGCTTTGCAGCGCCGACTTCACTTTCTCTTCGTCATGGCGAAACCCCAGCGCCGCGCTGGACGCGGCGAGGCGGGCGAGATGCTCGGGGAGCAGGGCGTAGCCGCCCTCCCGCGTCCAGAGCAGGGTCTCGATCAGCCCGAAGTCTTCGCTCCCGTCAGGAAGCGGGCTTTGATCAGACATTCCTCGTACTCTTGGGCGGCGCGCGAATCGGCGACGACCGCCGAGCCGACATTGCAGACCAGTTCGTTGTCGGGGAACAGCGTCAGCGTGCGGATCGCGACGTTGAAGCGCATGTCGCCGTCGGGCGCGATGAGGCCGAGCGATCCGCAATAGACGCCGCGCGCCGCGCATTCGAGATCGCGGATGATCTCCATGGCGCGGATCTTCGGCGCGCCGGTCACCGAACCGCAAGGGAAGAGGCCGGCGAAAAGATCGGCGAGCGTCACGTCGTCCCGCAGCCGCGCCTCGATGCCCGATGTCATCTGATGCAGCGTCGGATAGGTCTCGACGGTGAAAAGGTCGGTGACCTTCACCGAGCCCACTTCCGCCAGTCGCGAGAGATCGTTGCGCAGCAGGTCCACGATCATGAGGTTTTCGGCGCGAGACTTTTCGTCCTCGACAAGATATTGCGCGCGGGCCATGTCCTCCGTCGGCATCACGCCGCGCTGCGCGGTGCCCTTCATCGGTCGGGCGCGGATATGCCGTCCATGCGCCTCGAAGAACACTTCCGGCGAAAGCGAGACGACCGTCTCCTCGCCCAGCGCCACGACGCCGCCATAGGCGACCGGCTGGCGCTTGCGCAGGCTCCGATAGAGGGCGAGCGGATCGCCTTCGTAGCGGCCGTAGAGGGGGAAGGTCAGATTGATCTGATAGACGTCGCCGGCGAAAATATAGTCGATGCAGGCGCGGAAGCGCTCGGCGTATTCGGCCTCCCTCCAGGCCGGCGTGAGCGGAATGAATGGCGCGGCGGCCTCAGCCGGCGGCAGGGACCAGGGCTTGGGCGCCTTGAAAGCGCCGAAGAGCAGGAGCGGCGTGCGCGAGCGCGGGGTCTCCCGGGTCCGAAATCTTGGCTCCAGCGCATAGCCGAGCTCATAGCTGGCGTAGCCCGCGAGATAGAGACCCCGCTTCGTCGCCTCCTCCATGCGGGCGAAAGCGTCTCCGGTCTCGCCCGGCTCGCGCGCGACGATGATCTCCTCCGGTTCGTCGAAGAGCAGCGCCCGGCCGCCTTCGCGTCCGTCCTCGAACACGACATAGGGCCGCGCCGGCGCTGGAGTCTGCGTCGGGATAAGGGGGCTGGCGGCGGCGTCGTGCATCTCTCGGGGGGCTCGTTTCACGGATATGTTACATCAGACGCCTTCACCTATGAAAGGCTGGGCGTTTCCGCAACAGCGGCGTGCGAGCGCAGGCGCCTCCGGCGCGCGCCGCGAATGATCGCGTCTCCTGCGTCCAGGCGAATCGGCCTGGACGCAGCGATCTAGACGGCCGCGGGGCTTACGAATTGATATCCGAGAGCAAGCAAGCCGCGAACGACCTCCTGCAGGTAGGAAATCGGTTGCTCGGGATGATGGAAAAAGGACGCGACGCCGTCGCGGACGACGAGCAATCTCTGCGCGTCTGCGATAATGTCGGCCGGAAGGCGCGGCGGATTCACGCCGAAGGCTTGCGGTTCGATGCCGCCGAGCGTATCCGGCAACACCTTGCAATTCGAATGCATGAGGCTGCAGTAAACGTCTTTGACTGTGTACGGGAAATATTGCCCGGCAAGCCGCGTGTAATCAATCGCGCCGCCCGAGATGAGGCCTGAAAAATAGAGCGCGCGCTCGGAGCGGGCGGCGAAATATTTGGATGCGGCGTTCGAAGCTTGCACGGCCGCAACGTAGCAGGGGAAGGTGTGTATGGTCGGAGCCGTCAGTCCCGACGCGGCGAATTCATTGGCGGCTGCCGAGAAACGACCGAGCGCCCAGGCCGGCGTGGCGTCCTCCGGAACCGGACCGACATAATTGAGCGTATTCGTCGCTTGATTCAGAACGAGCCTGTAAAACTCGCAATCCGCCCCGGTCGTGGCCGAATAGGGGTTTTCGACGTTCGAATATTGATGAGTATATCCGTGCCCCATCAGGACGCCGCCGAGCGACTGCATGGTCTTGATCGCCGCAATCATCTCCGGACGCGAACTGAGCGAAACGTCTACCGGCTTCCCGCCGTTGAAATAACCGTTAGGATCAAGATATCGCGGCACAATCTGAAAGCCGAAGGGGACATTGTTCGACGACAGCCATTGCGCGACCGAAACAAGCTCTGTCGGGCTGAACAGATAGGGGTCGATGTCCTCGAGCCGGAGGAACGCTCGATGCATGGTCGGCGTGTCCGGGGCCAGGGCGTCGAAGAGGAGGTCGCAGAAGATCAGATAACGGTCGCCTTCCGTCACGTAGCTGAACGGAATTTCGCCGATATACGTCAGGTTCTGGGAACGAAGCGCCCAGGGAAAGGTCGAATTATCCGATCGGACGCAGTAAGCCAGCGCCTGGCCGGGTCCGAACGTGGAATAATTCATGATGCCCGACTGATTGGCGGCATAACGCTTGA
The DNA here is from genome assembly GCF_052186135.1 of Methylocystis sp. JAN1. Classification (GTDB taxonomy): domain Bacteria; phylum Pseudomonadota; class Alphaproteobacteria; order Rhizobiales; family Beijerinckiaceae; genus Methylocystis. The sequence continues at coordinate 1,700,443 of NZ_CP181499.1, forward strand.
GCTTTTGAGATTTATAGTCGATCTCGGCGACGTTGGAGAAGTCGAAGCTGGAGATCCCCCACCCATATTTGGATAGAAAGCCGGGGTTCCGGCCGATGAGCTGCCAGATATTGTACGATATCCAGATAATTTTTTGGGTCGTCGCGGCATAGGCGTCGTCAAGGAAAGCGGCAGGCAAGGGCTCGTCATATGTCGAGCCGATATAGACGACGCTGGTGTAGCCGCTCATTCCGCCGGCCGCGTAGCTGGTGACGGGCATCGCCGTCCATGCGCCGAAATGGCTTGCGAGATTCCCGGCCATTATCGCGTAAAGCTCGCCGAGCCAGCCATACGGCCCGGTCGTATCGTAGAGAACAAGGGTCGAGGCGGTCGGCCGCACGGGCTGCAGCGGAGTCAGGGGATCGGCGGCCGGGGCGACGGCGCCGCCGGCCGCCGGAAGTGCGGCGGCGGCCTGCGGGCCAGTCGCGCTCCCCGACGCCGGAAGTGCGGCGGCTTGCCGGGCGGCAGCGCTTCCCGACGCCGGAAGCGCGGCGGCGGCTTGCGGGCTGGCAGAGCTTCCCGACGCCGGAAATGCGGCGGCGGCTTGCGGGCTGGCCGCGCCTCCCGCCGCCGGAAGAGCGGCGGCGGCTTGCGGCCGAGCCGCGCTTCCCGACGCCCCGTCGCCCTGGAAGGGCTGCGCCTTCGGCCGCTTTTCCCTCAGAGGCGCGCCCAGAGGCTTGAAGAAGGGGTTATCCCTATTTGGGAAGATGGCGTGCTTCGGCACTTCGCGCTTCATCACCGCCCTGGACGGAGAAGCAGAGGCGCCGGAGGGCAGCAGGGTGACGGCGGCGCCCGCGAGAAGCTTGCGGCGCGTGAACAGAAAAGAAGAACTCATTGTTTGCTCACGTAAAAAATAGCATCCATCGCGCAGGCGTCCGCCTTTGCTCATTTACTCTTGATTAACTTACAACTGCGCGCAGGTGAATGCTTTCGTAAAATTAATATGAATTAGGCTGGGCCGGCGCGGCGAGCCAGTTGCAAAGGGCGCCGATACGGCCGGTGATTTTGCGGGCGGAGGCCAGGATATTCACGGCGCTCCCGTCGGTCGCCGGACCCTAGATCACACTGCGTTTAGGCGGAATCCTAAACACAGACAACGCGATCGATTCCAAAGGTTAAGAGCGCGCTCCATGCGAAAAACCGCTTCCCACTTTTTCGCGAGCAGCGCTCTAACCTTGGGCAAGGGGAAGAAATGCACGGAGCGGGGACTCCCGATTTTCGCTCTTATCAGCTTTATTTCCCGCCGCTCCGCGCGCTAATAAGGTCGAATGTCCGTTTCACCGTCCAGCTCTCAACCCTTGCGCATTCTTTTCATCGGCGACGTGCTCGGCCGCTCCGGCCGCGCGGCGGTGACCCGCTACGTCCCGCGCCTGCGCGAGAAATGGGCGCTGGATTTCGTGGTCTGCAACGGGGAAAACGCCGCTGGCGGTTTCGGCGTCACCGAGGCCATCTGCGAGGAAATGGTGAATGCCGGCGTGGATTGCGTGACGCTCGGCAACCATGCCTTCGACCAGCGCGAGACGCTCGTCTTCATCGAGCGTCAGCCGCGCCTGCTGCGGCCGATCAATTATCCGCCGGGCACGCCGGGCAGGGGGGCGAATCTCTTCACTGCGGCGCGGGGCCAGCAGGTGCTCGTGGTCAATCCGATGGGCCGCGTCTTCATGGACGCGATCGACGATCCCTTCGCAGCGATGGAGAAGGAACTCGGCGCCTGTCCGCTCGGCGCCGGCTGCGACGCCATAGTCGTCGACATGCACGCGGAGACGTCCAGCGAAAAGATGGCCATGGGCCATTTCGTCGACGGCCGCGCCTCGCTGGTCGTGGGCACGCACACCCATGTGCCGACCGCCGACGCGCAGATCCTGCCGGGCGGCACCGCCTATCTGACAGACGCCGGCATGACCGGCGATTACGACTCCATCATCGGCATGGACAAGGAAGAGCCCCTCCGCCGCTTCATCCGCAAGACCCCCGGCGCGCGATATGAGCCGGCGAATGGCGAGGCGACGCTTTGCGGCGTGGCGGTCGAGATCGGCCGCGAGGGACTTGCGAGCATGATTGCCCCCGTTCGGCTCGGCGGGCGGCTGCGGCAGGAATGGCCGCAGGAATGGGGCGCGCCCTGACCCGACCGGCCGCGCCCGCATTTTTCCTCAACGCAAAAGCACGTAGCCCCGGCGCTCCAGGCAGCGGTCGATGACCAGGCGGTAATCCGAAGCCGCCATTTCCGCCGTGGCCGCGCCCTGGGCGCCCTGCGCGGCGCCCGAGGCGCCCACGAGATTGCCGGCGGCGTCCGCCGCGCTGCCGCCCGCCCACAAGCCGTTCGCCGCGCCGAGACCCGGCACAGGCATGTAGCGCGCGATATTGCCCGCCGCCGCGATGGCCGCCCCGGCCGTCGCCTGCTGGGCGCCCGCCTGCGCCTGAGCGGCGCCGGCGCGCGCGGCGTTTTCCTGCGGCGCGGCGCGATTCTGGCAGAAGGCCAGGTCCTTGGCGTATTTCTTTTCCTTGAAGCCCCTTGCGTCGCGGTCGACGAGCGGCTCGTAGATGGAGCCGTCCTGCGCCCGGGCGGGCGCGGCGGCGGCCAGCGCGAAGGCGAGAGCCATGGCGAAATGGAACGCTGTTTTCGGTGAAATCATGTTTTCAGCCCCTTGATCGGCCCGCTCACGGGCCAAAACGGTAAAGCTTGTAAATCTTTTGTTAATTTTCCGGAAGCCGGCTCCGAGGGGCGGCGGCGGCGCCCCGCGAGGGGCGCTCCGGCGCCTACACATGGCGGCGAAGGTCGATTAAATAGCGCAGACAAACAGCTGCGGCGCGAGCGGAGCCAGCCAATGAAGTGGGAAGACTTACAGACATCGGAAAACGTCGAGGACCGCCGCGGCGAAGAGGGCGGAGGCATGTTCGGCGGCCCCGGCATGGGCGGCGGCGGCATCGGCCTCGGCACGATGGTCATTCTCGGCCTTATCGGCTGGGCGCTCGGCATCAATCCGGCCCTGCTGATCGGCGGAGCGGAAATGCTTGGCAAGATGCGCGGCGGCGGCCAGGTCGTGCGCCAGGACCGGCCGCACGAAACCTCCCGGCCAACGGATCAGATGGGCCAGTTCGTGGCCAAGGTGCTCGGTTCGAACGAGGAAGTCTGGTCGAGGGTCCTGCCCGAACAGGAAGGCGTCCAGTTCAAGGCGCCGCGCCTCGTTCTCTTCGACGGCGTGACCGATTCCCGCTGCGGCGCGGCGCAGTCGGCCATGGGGCCGTTCTACTGCCCGCTCGACCAGCGGATCTATCTCGACACGTCCTTCTTCCGCGACATGAAGCAGCGCTTCGGCGGCGGCGGCGATTTCGCCTACGCCTATGTGATCTCGCATGAGATGGGCCACCACATCGAGAATCTGCTCGGCATCCTGCCCAAGGTGCAGCGCGCCCAGGCCCGCGCGGGGAGCCGCGCCGAGGCCAATAATCTATCGGTCCGCGTCGAGTTGATGGCGGACTGTCTCGCCGGCGTCTGGGCCAATAACGGCAACGCCCGCAGCCGCTTCCTGGAGGAGGGCGACATCGAGAAGGCCGTCGCCTCCGCACAGGCTATTGGCGACGATCGTCTGCAGAAGGCGCAGCGCGGCTATGTCGTGCCCGACAGCTTCACGCACGGCTCTTCGGCGCAGCGTACGGAATGGCTGCTGCGCGGCCTGAAGAGCGGCCGCATCGACGACTGCAACACCTTTAATCGGTGAGCGATACGCCCATCGTTGCGCGCGAAGCGAAGCGATCCGGAAGCCGCTTCGCTACGCCGCGCAACGACGATTCCCCGATTTTCTCAATTCAGAACGTCCGTCGCGCGCTGCTTTTCAGCTCCGCGCAGCGCAACCGCTTCGCAAGCTTCCTGAAATCTCCGCTCCCCGCCGCGCGCAGCGCGCTCTTGCGCGCGATGAGTCCCACGGGCTCGGCGAAGCTTGGGGCGAGCCGCGTCACGAGGCTTGTCGGCGCCGAGCGGAGCACAAAGGCCCGCGCGGCCTCGGCATAGGCGAAGGCGTCGTCCATTTCGTCAATGAAGCCGCGTTCGATGGCGTGCCCGGCGAGCAACAGAAACGCGGCGTCCTGACGTGCGACGTCGAGCGCCTGCGCCAGCCCTTCTTCCCTGTCGGACGCTTCGACCAGCGTGCAGCCGGCCTCGTCGGCGATTCTGCTCAGCCCGCTTCCCGGCGCGCCGACGAGCACGGCGTCCGCCACGAGGCCCTGGACGCAGGCGTCGACGAGCGAAGCCAGGCTGCGCGTGACGGCGTCGCGGCGCAGCGGCCGGGCCGGGGCGTCATAGGCCAGGAGAATGGCTGTCAGCATCGACGCATGCATAGCCGAAACGAATGCGCGACGGAATGCAGCGCCGAATAAACGCGCTTCGACGCCAATCCATAGGCGCCGCCCCCATTGCGCCGGCCGTCGCCTTCGGCCACCATCGCGGCCATGCCGCTCAGTCCTTTCCCGCTCGAAGTCCTGACCACCGACCAGATGGCCCGCGCCGACCGCATGACAATCGAGAGCGGCGTGCCGGGCATGGAGTTGATGGAGAGCGCGGCCGCCGCCCTCACCCGGGTCACGAGCCGCATCCTGCAGCGCACGAGCGGGCGGCGCGTGCTGGTGCTTTGCGGGCCGGGCAACAATGGCGGAGACGGCTATGTCGCCGCGCGGCTGCTCAAGGCCCAGCGTTACAAGGTGCGCGTCGCCTCCCTCACGCCGCCGGACCAGCTTCGCGGCGACGCCGCGCGGGCGGCGGCGGGCTGGACGGGCACGCTGATCTCCGCGCATGAGTGCGATTTCCGAGGCGTCGATCTCGTCATCGACGCGCTGTTCGGGACCGGGCTCGCGCGCGATCTCGATCCGGCCGCGCAGGCGCTGGTCAATCGCCTCAATCAGTGGCGGCGCGAAACCAAGCAGAACGTCGTCAGCGTCGATATTCCGAGCGGGGTCGACGGCACCACGGGCGCGATTCGGGGCGCCGCGGTGGAAGCCGACGAAACCGTCACCTTCTTCCGCGTGAAGACGGGCCATCTCCTGCTGCCCGGCCGCTCGCGTTGCGGCAAACTCACCTGCGCCCATATCGGCATCCGCCCGACGACGCTCGAGTCGATGGAGGTCAAGACTTTCGTCAATGCGCCGGAATTCTGGCTCTCCGCGCTTCCGCGTCCGAAGGTTGAGGGGCACAAATATACGCGGGGCCATGCGCTCGTCGTTTCCGGCGGCGCCTCATTCACGGGCGCGGCTCGGTTGTCGGCGGCGGCGGCCTTGCGTGCGGGCGCGGGGCTCGTGACGCTTGCGAGCCCCAGCGACGCGCTGCCGGTCAACGCCAGCGCGCTCACCTCCGTGATGGTGCGCCCCGCAGACGGAGCCGAGGGGCTCGCCGTCGTGCTCGCCGACCAGCGCAAGAACGCCGTCGCCATCGGACCCGGCCTCGGCGTTTCAGAGGAAAGCTGCCGGCAGGTGGAGGTGGCGCTGACGCCGCAGGCCTATCGCCGCGCCGCCGTGCTCGACGCCGACGCGCTGACGAGCTTCGAGAGCGACCCCTTCCGGCTGTGGCGCGCGACGCGCGCGGCGCCGGGGCCGGTGGTGATGACGCCCCACGCCGGGGAATTCGCGCGGCTCTTCGCCGAATGCGATGGCGACCGCGCTTTGCGCTCGAAGCTCGACAAGGCCCGCGACGCGGCGCGGGTCAGCGGCGCGGTGGTTCTCTACAAAGGCCCCGACACCGTGGTCGCGGCGCCGGACGGCCGCGCCTCCATCCTGACATGGGCGAGCCCCTGGCTCGCGACCGCAGGCTCGGGCGACGTCCTCACCGGCGTCGTAGCCGCCTTGCTCGCCCAAAGGATGGACGGATTTCTCGCCGCGTCCTGCGCCGCCTGGATGCATGCTCGGGCGGCGGAACTGTTCGGACCGGGCCTGATCGCGGACGACATCATCGCGACGCTGCCGCAGGTCTGGCGCGAACTCTGCGGCGCCGGCGCGTGAAATCGTTCTCAAAGCTCATCCGCGTAGCTGGCGTCACAAAAGAAAGTTTTGGTGGCGCCATAACTTCCGTTTTGCGCGCCTTGTTTGGTCTGCCACTGCCGATTAAACTCCGTTGGTCGCATGAAAGCGTTGCCGAAGCGTCACAAATTGCTTCGACAACAAATGACAGGGCTGCGGGAAGGATGGCGGAGTCTCTCCCCGCAACACCAACGGATGGAAATGGACGGCAAATGCGGTCACATGAAAAACTTTTACTGGAGAACAAAGCCTGGGCGGAAGAGGTCAAACTCCGAGAGCCCGATTATTTCGAGCGGCTGGCGCGCGGCCAGAAGCCCGAATTCCTGTGGATCGGATGCTCGGACAGCCGCGTGCCCGCCGACATCATCGTCAATGCGGAGCCGGGTCTCATCTTCGCGCATCGCAACATCGCCAATCAGGTGATCGCCACGGACTTCAATTGCCTCAGCGTCGTTCAATATGCGGTGCAGGTTTTGAAGGTGAAGCACATCATCGTTTGCGGCCACTATAATTGCGGCGGCGTGAGGGCGGCGCTCTCTCATCAGGGCTCGGATTTCACCCTGCTCAACAAATGGCTGATGCATGTGAGGGACGTCTACCGGCGGCATCGCGATGAGCTCGACGAGATCCGCTCCCTGGACGAGAAGGCGCACCGACTGGTCGAGCTCAACGTGATCGAGCAGGTCAATAGTCTTTCCTATACCTCGATCGTGCAGAGCGCCTGGAAGAACGAGCAGCGCCCCATGGTGCATGGCTGGGTGTTCGCGCTCGACGACGGGATTCTCAAGCAGCTCATCTCTCTCGATCCCGACACCAAGGTCGACGAGATTTACGCCTGGAGGGACTGACGGCCCAACGCGTCCACCAAAATCACGAAACGAACGACTGAACAGGAGACTTCAGCCGTGCTTCGCAAACATCTCGATTACTATTTCCGCTATCTCGATCACGACATTCCGGCGGGCGTCGTCGTGTTCCTCGTAGCGCTTCCCCTGTGCCTCGGCATCGCGGTCGCATCGGGCGCGCCGCCTTTCTCCGGCGTCATCGCCGGCGTCATCGGCGGCCTGGTCGTGTCGATCGTCAGCGGCTCTCAGCTCAGCGTATCGGGCCCCGCCGCGGGCCTCACGGTCATCGTCGCCGGCGCGGCCGAGAAACTCGGCCTGGACGGCATGCTCCTCGCCGTCGCGTTCTCCGGCCTTATCCAGATCGCGATGGGCTATGTGCGGGCAGGCGTTATCGGCGCCTATTTTCCTTCCGCCGTCATCAAGGGCATGCTGGCCGCGATCGGCCTCATCCTGATCATGAAGCAACTGCCGCATGCGGTGGGGTACGACGCGGATGCGGACAGCGATCTGTCTTTCCTCGAGGACGACAGCCACACGACATTCTCTTTCCTGTGGTCCTCATTCAATTCGATCTCGCCCGGCGCGACGGTTGTATCCCTGGCCTCGATCGCGATCCTGCTTTTTTGGGATTCGACGCGCATAAGAGACAATCGCGTCTTGTCCCTCGTCCCGGGGGCGCTCGTCGCGGTGATCTTCGGCGTTCTTTTCAACATGGTCGCGCAAATCGTCGCGCCGGCGATGGCGATCGCGCCGCAGCATCTCGTCACGCTGCCGGTGATTTCCGGGCCGGTGCAATTTTTCGGCGAGCTTCGCTTCCCGGATCTTGGCAAATTGACGGATCTGCATGTCTACGTCACGGCGGCGACGCTCGCGCTGGTCGGCAGCCTCGAAACGCTGCTGAGTCTGGAGGCGGTCGACAAGCTCGACCCGCTCAAGCGGACGGCGCCGACAAACCAGGAGCTCAAGGCCCAGGGCGTCGGCAATTTCATCAGCGGCATGATTGGCGGCCTGCCGATCACGGCGGTGATCGTGCGCAGCTCGGCGAACATCAACGCCGGCGCGCACACCAAGGTCGCCTGCATCGTGCATGGATGGTTGTTGCTGCTCAGTGTGATGTTCCTGTCCGTCGTGCTCAACATGATCCCGCTCGCCTGTCTCGCGGCGGTGCTGCTGCTCACCGGATACAAACTGGCGAAACCAAAGCTCGTGATGGAGCAGTACGAGAAGGGTCTGGACCAGTTCGCGCCTTTTGCCGTGACCATCGCAGCGATCCTGATGACGGACCTGCTCAAGGGAATGGCGATCGGCATGGCCGTAGGCCTCTTCTATGTGCTCAAAGCCAATTATCATGCCGCCTTTTCGCTCACCCGCGACGGCAAGAACTATCTGCTGCGCCTTCAGAAGGACGTGTCCTTTCTCAACAAGGCGCCGCTGCGCAACATGCTGGAGGAAATCGAGGATGACAGCTTCCTCGTCATCGACGGCACGCGCGCTACCTTCATCGACCAGGACATCATGGAGACGCTCGAGGACTTCATCAAAGCGGCGAGCGACAATAACATCCATGTCGAGTTGAAGAATGTGAAGGGCAGGACGCCCGCCAACGGCGTTTTGGCGCCCGCCTGACCAAGAGTCGCGCGGCGGCGAGGTTTCCTTGCCGCCGCACTTCATGCGTGTTACCGTCAATTTATTGGACTTCGATAAAATTTTAGGAGATCGTCGCCATGCGCGTCTCTTATTTCCTGCTTGAAGCAGCCGCATTTGCTTGCCTCTGCCTCGCCGGATCGAACGCTCTTGCGCTCTGCACGAACAGTCCGATGAGCGGCGACTGGGTCTCCGCCAACGGCGCGACGCGCGGTTTGACGCGGGCCGAAGTCGAAGTAGGCTGTTGCGATCAGGTGCTCAACGGCCAACCCGCCTGCTCGCCGCCCGACAGCGTGCGGCTCTTCGGCAAATGCCATCCGACGGATTGCGACTGGGGCGTGCGGACCGGCGCCTTTCAGACGTCGGGCGGCTTGCGGCTCACCTATGATCAGGGCTTTGCGAGGCGCACGGTCCGCATCAATTCCTTGTCGAACGGCAATCTCCGGGTGCGGGTCTTCACCGACTTCTCCGACCCTCGCCGCGTCGATTACAACATGACGGAAATTATGCGGCCGGAGTGATCGTCATCCGGGAGGCGGAAAGCCTTCGAAGACGATCTGGTCCGCCCACCGCCGCGCGGCTTCCGCTTGTGCAACGCTGCGCACGGTCCAGGCCGTGACGGGAATGCGCAGCCCCTCGCGCGCGAGGAAGGGAATGGCGTGCGGCAGATTGGCGGCGTTCCAGGACAGAAAGTCCGGCCGCGTCTTCGGATAATGCAGAAAATGCGTCATTTCGCTGCGCTGGCTTGTCGACAACATCGCCCAATAGGGATCGTCGTAAGTGGCTTCGCCCACCATGCCGAGCGGAATATGCGCGACGCCGAGCGCTTGCGCGTCCGCGCGCAAAAAGGCGATGGGCGCCGGATCGAAGCTCTCGACGACGACGGGGCCGCGATAGCGCGACAGCAATTCCGCGACGCGGCGCGCGGGCAGGAGATCGTTGTCGAAATTGCTTTTGAGTTCGACCACCAGCGGCGTTCGTCCATCTATCGCCGCAAGAAAGGCCTCGAAAGTCGGGATCGTCTCGCGAGCGCCTGCGAGCGTGATCGCCGCGAGCGCCGCCGCGTCAAAATTCGCGACCTTGCCGCGCCGCCGCGTCAACCGTTCCAGCGACTCGTCATGGAATACGACAAGGTCGCCATCTCGCGTCGCCTGCACGTCGCATTCGATGGCGTAGCCCGCGGCGACGGCGGCCTGGGCGGCGCCGACCGAGTTCTCGACGATGCCGCGCGCAAAGTCATGCAGCCCGCGATGCGCGATCGGCCGCGCCGTCAGCCAGGCGAGATCTCGCGCGCTCAATCCAGGATCTCGAAAACGCCCTCGACTTCGACGGCGGCGTCCAGGGGAAGCTGCGCGACGCCGACGGCGAAGCGCGCATGTTTGCCGTTCTCGCCGAGCACGGCGGCGAAGAGGTCCGAGGCGCCGTTCACCACCTGCGGAACCTGGCCGAAATCGGGCGCGCAATTCACATAGCCGCCGATGCGTACGGCCTTGAGCCGGGCAAGATCGCCGACGGCGGCGTTCGCCTGCGCCAATACGTTCAGCGCCGCCTGACGCGCGGCCGCCTGTCCGCTCTCAAGCGACACGCCGACCCCGAGCTTGCCCTTATGCGCCGCGTCGACGCCCCCGGGGCCGACCGGAAGCTGGCCGGAGATGAAAAGCAGGCTCCCCGCCCGAATGTAAGGGACATAATTCGCGACCGGCGCGGCGGCGGGCGGCAGAGCGAGACCGAGGTCGGCGAGCCGCGCCGCCGGAGTCTCAGTCGTCTGATTGGACATGTCGCATTCCTTTGGGCCTTGGCGCCATTGCGCAGAAAACATTTGCTCCAGTGCAGAGCTGACCCTAATTTCAGCCCTCCCGCGACGCAATGGCGGCGCAACTCCTTCCAGGTGATTCCGTCTCATGACTCTCACGCGCGCGTTCTTCGCCGTCGTTTTCGCCGCGAGCCTTCCACCGCTTTCCGCGGCGAGGGCGGAAACGACGGCGCTCGCGTCCCATCGCGCCGTTTACGAGCTCACGCTCGACAAGGCGACGGGCTCCAAAGCGCCGGCGCAGGCGCGCGGTCGCATCGTTTTCGATTTTTCCGCCTCGTGCGACGGTTACGTCCAGAATTTCCGCCAGATCACCGAGCTTCAGCCGGCGGAAGGCGCGACGAAGCTCTCCGACATGCTGTCGGCGACTTTCGAGGCGCTGGACGCCTCGAATTATCGCTTCAAGGTCGAGACGAAGATCGACAACGCCTCCGCCGAGGCGGTCGATGGAAAGGCGCAGAAGTCCAGGGACGGGCGCGTCGCGGTGGATCTTTCGCGCCCAAAGCGCGCCCATCTGGACCTCGACGGACCGGCCCTTTTCCCGAGCGAGCATCTGCGCCACATCGTCGAAGCGGCGCGGAAAGGGGACTCGCTCCTGGAGGCGCAAGTCTATGACGGCACGGGCGAGGGCGACAAGGCCTTCGACACGCTGACCGTCATCGGCAAGTCGATCGAGGCGCCGGCGGGCGAGAAGGCCGCTCAGGCCGACGCGCTCAAGGGCATGAAGCGCTGGCGCGTCTCCGTCTCCTATTTCGAACCCGGCAAGCGCGACGGCCAGCCGATCTATGTTCTGTCGTTCGATCTTTACGAAAACGGCGTCTCGCGCGCGCTCAAGCTCGATTACGGCGATTTCGTCCTTAAGGGGGATATGACCGAACTGACGATCCAACCCGCTGCGTCCTGCAAGAAATAAATCCTTAATGTCGACGCGCGGATTGTCGCGCCAGACGAGCGGCTCGCATGTAGCCTGCTCGCTCATTCGAGCGCGTTAGCATGATTTGATGCGCTCCAGCTAGCGGGGCGCACGATGACGACGATCGGCTCTTATCTTGCAGTCGCAAACGATCTCGGCAGATGGCGCGGCGTCGCCGCAAAGGCGCCGGCGGTCTCAGCGGAGACGGCGTATTTTCAGGCGAAAATTTCCCAAGCCACGTCGATCGACGCGTTGCTGGCGGACAAGCGGCTCTTCAGTTACGCCATGAAGGCCTTCGGCCTCGGGGACAAGACCTATGCGGTCGGACTGATGCGCAAGGCGCTCGCGCAGGGCGTCGACAATCCCGACGCGCTGGCGAATACGTTGCACAACCCCAACATCCTCGCTTTCGCCAAGGCTTTCGACTATGCGGCGAAGGGCGCCGCAGTCGCTTCGGCGAGTCTCGCGGAGACCGTGACGGGCCGCTATGTCGAGCAGGCCATGCAGGCGGATCAGGGCAGGCAGAATCCAGGCGTGGAGCTGGCGCTCTACTTCCGGGAGCATGCGCCGCAGCTCACGAGCGTTTATGGCGTGCTTGCCGACAAGAAGCTGCTCGAAGTCGTGCAGACCGCGCTCGGCGTTTCGCCGAAAACCTCGGCGCAGCCTGTCGACACGCAAGCGCGCTTGCTGAAGGCCAAGCTGGATATCGATGACTTCAAGGACGAAAAGAAGCTCTCGTCCTTCATCGCCCGCTTCGCGGCGATGTATGACATGCAGAACGCCGGCGCGGCGCCGACGGCGGTCACGAACGCCAACGCCATTCTCTACGGCGCGTCTCTTATCGGCTCCGATGAGCCGGTGGGCGTCGACCTCTCCCTGATCCTGCAACGGCAGGCCGCTTTGCGCGGCTATTAGATCCATCTCTCGACGAAGGCCCGCAGGCGCGCGCGCAGGGACCCTTCTCGCCAGAAGATGACGCCGTGAATGGCGATCGTCTGCGCCTCGAACGGCGCGCGCGCGGGCGCTTCGAGGAGGCCCTTGTTCGCCGGAAGGCGCATCAGACCGTCTTCGTCCTCCGGCATGGCGATTTCAACTTCGCCGTTCGCCTGAATGTCGCCGGCGACATAGTGCAGCAGCATCAGATTGCGCACGATATCCTGCATCTGCGAGCGCGGCGTCTTTCTAACGGCGCAGTCCCCTGTGCGGATGCTGTAGACGCCGCTCGCGTCGGTCGATTGCAGCATCAAGGCGACAAGCGAACCTTCGCCGGGCCAGAAGCTCTTTCCGCCGCGTTCGATTTCGAGAAATGGCCCTTCGAACACGCGCGAGGCCAGAACGCGCAGCGCGCAGGGGCCGAGTACGAGCGTCTGGGTCGCGTCGACATAATCGAAACGAGGCGCCTGCTCCGCTCTCGGCTGCGGCGCGGCGACGCCCGCATCGACTTCCGCGAGCAGAGCGCGCGCCACGCGGCCCGCGGCTTCGGTCGAAAGATGATTCTCGTCCTGGAAATGCGCGGCGACGAGCGCTTCTGAAAATACGTTGCGCAGCGACAGGCTGGGGACGCCGCGACGGCGCGCGGTGGCGGCGTATAGCTTGGCGATTCGCCGGATCGCTTTTTGCTGCTTACGGTTGCCGCTCGGGCGCGGCTCCAGATTGAGGAAAAACAGGCCGACGCCCTTATGCGCGCAGAAATCCGTCACCGCCTGAAGCGCGTCGGCGACGAGCGCGGGCCGCAGGACGCCGGCCTCGAGCAGAAGAATGTCGTTGAGGCAATATTCGAAAATGACGAGGTCGGGCAGGGGCGCGTGTTCGCGCTCAAGTTTCATGAGCGCCATCAACCCATAGAGCGAGCCGACGGCGCCGAGAAAGCGGTTCTCGACGCGATGGCCCGTCGCCAATTCCGCAAACTGCGCGGCCCAGCCATTCTTCACGCCGGCGTTGGAGCCTCCCAGCAAGAGAATATGCAAGCGGGAAACCTCCGCGAATACACTGGTCAAACAGGGCGCGTCGAAATCTCTATCAAAAAGACGTCAGCGAATGGTTTCGGCCCTGGCGGCGCCGGCGTTTACGCCGAAATAGAAGCCGCTCCAGCCCGCGCCGGGCGCCTTTTCAGGCGCCTCGATCGGCTCGATGGGCCTGGCGGAAGGCGGGGAGGCCTCCGCCTTTTTTGCCGCAGCCGTTTTTGGCGCATGCGCGAGACCTCGGCTCGCGGCTTGCGCTGCGAAAGGAGCCAAAGCGACGAACAGGCCAGCGAGGCAGATAAGCGAAAAGCGTCCCATGTCCGACCGAGGATCCGTTCTCCAAGCGCTTCCCGCCACTGCGTTCGCGCCGCCCCAGGATAGCGCGCCCGAGAGAAAAACGCGCGCATTATCCGAAGCGGTAGCTCGACGCCGTCACGCCGCCGAACAGGCCCGCGTCGTGATAGACGCGCTTCGCCGGCGCGTCCTCCGCGGCTCCGAGGGCGACGAATAGCGGCGCGAGGTGATCTTCTCGCGGATGACAGAGGCGCGCATAAGGCGCGGCCTCCCAGGCGATCAGTTTTTCACGCCGTCTTGCGGGCGACTCCGCCATCGTTTCGCCGAGCCATTCGTCGAAGGCTTCCGAGGGCTCCCGCGCCGCCGGGCCAAAGCGCTGGAGATTGTGGTAGCTGAGCCCCGAGCCGACGATAAGGACGCCCTCCTCGCGCAGCGGCGCGAGCGCCTGGCCCGCCGCCAGATGCGCGGCGGGGTCGTAGCCCGCCTGAAGCGAGAGCTGGAAAATGGGGATGTCCGCTTGGGGATACATGATGAAGAGGGGCGCGAAGGCGCCGTGATCGAAGCCACGGGTCTCGTCAAGGCGCGCGGACAGGCCCGCCGCAAGGATCAGGCTTGCGGCGCGGGCCGCGAGCTCCGGCGCGCCCGGGGCGGGGTAGACGATCTCATAGGTTTCGGGCGGAAAGCCGGAATAGTCGTAGACCATGGGCGGGCGCGCCGCCGCCATGACGGCGAAGCTAGCCTCCTCCCAATGGCCGGAGACGACCAGCACGGCTCTTGGCCGCTCGCCGATCTCCTGCGGCATGCGCGCGAGCGCCTCTTCTAGATTGACGAAACGGCGCCGCCAGTCCGGCAGCCATGGCCATGGGCCCCCGCCATGGGAGATGAAGTAGGTCGGCAGACGCAAGCGCTTTCCCCGGATGGTCGCCGGCATACTCTTATCACAACGCGCCGTAGCTTTCCGCCCTTTGGGCGCGACCGATCAGGCTGGCGAGCAGCACGGCGAGAACGCCGGTGAGGAAGATGCCGTCGAACGTGCCGGCGCCGCCGATGGAGAGCACGGGCGTTCCGAGCCCCTGCAGTTTGTCGATATTCATGAGGTCGGTGCCGATCAGCACGCCCAGACTTCCGCCCGCATAAGCGAGCGGGGCGAGATTGCGCCATGAAATGACCGCGGCGATGATCGTGGCCGCGAGCGGGCCGACGAAGATCGGCACGGCGATGCCGATCCCGCGCACGGGTTCGGCAAGAGCGTAGGTGATCGCCGCGACGCAGGCGGCCGCGATCAGGCCGCGCCCCCACAGGGCGTTCCGAGACAGAAGAAAGAAGGAGAGAAGCGTCGGGATCACCGCGCCGCCGACATTCACGGCGAGAATGACTTCCGGCTGCGACAATTGCGGCACGACATATGGGACGCCGAAATAGATGATCTCACGCTCGCTGACGAAAGGCTCGCTTCCCAGCGTCGCGATCGGAATGTTCACATAGCTGCCGAGCAGCGACGCGATGAGCAGGAAGACGGCGGTCTGCGAGCTGACGCCGAGCTGGGTGTATGCATATTGCAGGATCCGAAGCTGGACGAGGATGACGAGAAGCGCGACGACGCCGGCAAGCAGAAGGAAGATCGGCGGAGCCACCGGAAGATATTGCGCGTCGCCCAGATGCATCCTGCCCTCCTCTTCGGCCTCCGGCTGGGAGATGGCGCGGCGCGCGAGAGTTTCCACCTGTCGGGCGCGGACTTGCACAAGCCATCAAAGCAACCGGTCGATGCGGCGAAGCTGCGAATGATGAAGCAGCAGGACGTTGTTGGATGCTGCCAGCGCTTCGGCGGCGGGCGTATAGCCGACGGTGGTCACGACGACGCCCCGCTGCGCCTCCACATGGGCGACGCCGGCGACGATTTCCTGAACCGCGCGATTTCTGACCGGCTTCGCATACATCTTGCATTGAACGACAATGCGCCGGCCCCGCTTCGCGGCGACGATGTCCACGCCCTGATCGCCGCTCGCCGGCGTGACGTCCGCGCGCCATTTCGCCTGCCGAAGCAACGCCGCGCAGTAATGCTCGAACTCCTCCGGGCTCATATCCGCGCGAAACTGCGGCTCGGCGATCTGCTCATAGACGAGCACGGCGAGATGCAAGACGCCGAAATAAGCGAGGCCCATAAAGACGATCCCGGCCATATGCGGCCAGAAAAAGCCG
This sequence comes from Methylocystis sp. JAN1, assembly GCF_052186135.1. GTDB lineage: Bacteria > Pseudomonadota > Alphaproteobacteria > Rhizobiales > Beijerinckiaceae > Methylocystis. Next base: position 1,716,151 of record NZ_CP181499.1, read on the forward strand.
GCGAGGGCGGTGAAGACGAATATCGCGACGACCCATCCGGCGACGCCGCGACTGCTCCAATGCGTCATTTTTGTCCAAAAGGCGACAGTCGCGGCTCAACGCCAGCCTTCGAAAGAGAAGGGCTCGATGCCCTCATTCTCGATCTCGATCGCGAAGGCGACGCCGCGCGCGACGAGCTTGTTTCGGCCGCTGACCCCCGCGACGCGCGCGCTCGGGTCGAGCGCGATCTCGACCAGAGGAGAGCCCTCGACCACGGCCTGCTCTTTGCGCGCCAGGCCCTTGATGCGGCCCGCTGTCGGGGCGCGCAGGACGGCGTCGTCGACAAAGCCTAGCGTGGCGCCGGCCTCGACGGCGGCGCCGATTGACAAATGGGTGCGAAAAAGGCCGGCTCCCGTCGCGCGGGCGAGAGCGTGGTCGGCGGCGACGTCTCGCGGCCGGCTGATCGAAGGCTTCTCGCCGGGGCTGAGGATGGCGCCGGGATCGTGGCCTTCGGTGTCGATCGCAAGGTCGCAATCCTCGCCGGGCGTGAAGGCGCGGCCCAAGCCGATGCTCAGCTCGGCGAGGTCGCGCAGCGCGATCGGCTGGGGCTCCTTGTCTTCCCTGGCGATGACGATCACATGCCAGGGCCAGCGATCGACCGCCTCGTCCAGACTGCCCCGCAGGAGCGGAATGAATTCGCGGGTTTGAAATCCGAGCATGAATTCGGCGTTCACGTCGGCGCGGCGGGCTTCGATCCCGTCGAGCTGGGCGCAGCCGTCGTACCAGGCGTCGGCGTAGCACATGCGCCGGCGCAGTATGAGGGGCGCCGTCGAGCGGTAGAGCGCCACGGCGTAGCCCTCCGCGAACAGCGTCCGCGCCGCAGCCGACGCTTCCTCGCCAATGCCGCATACCAGCACGCTCAGATCTTCGGACATCACGATCCTCTTTCGGCGCGATTAAGCGCCCCGCGCGCGGGGAAAGCAAGAATCGGGCGAGCTTAATCTCACTCTTCGCAGAGGAATTGGCGCGAGCGGAGCGCAATCTGCGACCGGGCGAGCGTAAATTACGAATTCACGTCGATCCCCGCATCGGCGCGGCGCATATCCCGGGCTCCGCCGGCGTTCTTTGCGCGCTGAAACTGGTAGGCCGGGAGGGACTCGAACCCCCAACCAGACCGTTATGAGCGGTCGGCTCTAACCATTGAGCTACCGGCCCCTGTCGCTCGGGGACGCTACGTCCTATACAGCAATCTATCTGGCAGGCAATATCGCCGCGCGAGGGGTAGGGCGGATGACGGACGCCGAGGCGCGCGCGGCCATTGTCGCTGGGGCTTTGGAGCTGGAGCGGCTGGGGCTCAATCATGGCTCGGCGGGGAATCTGTCGCTTCGGACCGGCGAATCGGCGCTGGTGACGCCGAGCGGGGTCCCCGCCCGCGAGCTCGCGGCCGAGTTGATCGCGCGGATGCGGATCGCCGACGAGAGCGGCGCCTTCGAAGGACCGCTGGCGCCGTCGAGCGAATGGCGATTTCATCTGGACATTTATCGCGCCCGGCCCGACGTGGGCGCGGTCGTGCACATGCATTCGACCTACGCCACGACGCTCGCCTGTCTGCGGCGGGAGATCCCCGCCGTGCATTACATGATCGCGGCCTTTGGCGGCCCGACCGTGCCCTGCGTCGGCTACGCCTCCTATGGCGCGGCCGAGCTGTCGGCGCTCGTCGTCGAGGGTCTGAAGGACCGGGATGGCGTGCTGCTCGCCAATCACGGGGCCGTCGTCGCCGGGCCCGACATGCGCAAGGCGCTGTGGCGCGCGGTGGAGCTGGAGGCGCTGGCGCAAGTTTATTATCTAAGCTCGATGGCGGGGGAGCCGTTTGTGCTGCCCGACGACGAGATCTGGCGAACGGTCGAGCGGTTCAAGAACTACGGGCCGAGCAACCGGGCGTAGCCCATCATTGCAAGCCAAGCGAAACAATCCGGAAAAGTCGTCGAGCTTCGGATCGCCTCATCCATTCGCTCGGCGCAAAGATGGAGCGGCTCAGCGCGCCAAGTCGGGAAACAATCCTCTCAACCCTGCTTCCGTCGCCGCGCAAACGCCGCGCTCGGTAATCAATCCGGTGACATATCTCGCCGGCGTCACGTCGAAGGCCCAGTTGCGCGCTGGCGAGCCTTCGGGCGTCACCTGAACTTCCGTCACCCCGCCGTCGGGCGCGCGCCCCGAAACATGCGTCACCTCGCGCGCACTGCGCTCCTCGATCGGGATATGCGCGACGCCGTCGTCAATCCGCCAGTCGATGGTGGAGGCGGGCAAAGCGACATAGAAGGGCACGCCATTGTCATGGGCGGCGAGCGCCTTGAGATAGGTGCCGATCTTGTTGCACACATCGCCCGTGCGGGTGGTGCGGTCCGTGCCGACGATGCAGAGATCGACCATGCCGCGCTGCATCAGATGCCCGCCGGCGTTGTCGGCGATCACCGTATGCCTGATCCCCTCGGACAAAAGCTCGAAAGCCGTGAGGCTCGCGCCCTGATTGCGCGGCCGCGTCTCGTCGACCCACACATGAAGATCGATCCCCGCGCGCGCCGCCTTGTAGACGGGCGCCAGCGCCGTGCCCCAGTCGACGGTGGCGAGCCAGCCGGCGTTGCAGTGCGTGAGGATGTTGATCGGCCGCCCGGGATTCGCCTCGGCCGCCGCGCGAATCAGCGCCTCGCCATGAACGCCGATGGCCGCGCAGCAGGCGACGTCTTCTTCCGCGATGCGCCCCGCCTCGGCGAAAGCGAGCGCGATGCGCTCGGACGCCGGCGCGGCGGCAAGGAGGGCCTTCACCCGGTCGAGCGCCCAGCGCAGATTGACGGCGGTGGGACGCGCCGCCAAAAGCTTGCCATAGGCCGCCTCGAGCGCCGCGTCGCTCGCATCCTCCTGCGTCGCCAAAGCCAGGCCATAGGCGCCCGCGACGCCGATAAGCGGGGCGCCGCGCACATTCATGTCGCTGACAGCCCGGGCGACCCCGTCGCTGTCGGCAAGGGTCAGCGTCTCGAAGCGATGGGGCAGGCGGGTCTGGTCAATGATTTCCACGCGGCGGCCGGTCTCTTGGCCGCCGACCTCGTCGAGCCATATCGTCCTATAGTCGCGGCCATTGATGCGCATCTTCGCTCGCCTTCGGGTGGCTTTCGGCCCTTGTGCCTTCTGGCCCGGAACTTGTAAACCGAGGGCGGCGCGCGACCGAAGGCGTTGCGGCGGGCCGGGGAGATTCCATGACCTATTGTTGCGGCGTCCTGGTGCGCGACGGTTTGGTGATGATCGCGGATACGCGCACCAATGCGGGCCTCGACAACATATCGACCTTTCGCAAGCTGCAACTCTTCGAGCAGCCCGGCGAACGCGTGCTCATGCTCGCTTCGGCGGGCAACCTCTCCGTGACGCAGGGGGTCGTCAATTTCCTGAAAGAGGGGTTCGAGAATCCCGACACCAAGGAAATTGAAAGCGCCATGACGGCGCCGACCATGCTCAAGGCGGCGCAGCTCGTCGGCCGCGCCGTGCGCCGTTCGCGCGCCGAGGCCTTCGATCCGGCCGACCAGTCCAACGGCGTCAGCTTTGACGTCACCTTGCTTCTCGGCGGCCAGATCAGGGGCGGCGAGCCGCGTCTTTTCATGATCTACACGGCCGGCAACAGCATCGAATGCACGCCTGACACCAATTACCTGCAGATCGGCGAGCACAAATATGGCAAGCCCATCCTCGACCGCGCGGCCAATTTCGACAGCGACATCTACGATGCGCTGAAGATCGGCCTGATTTCCATGGATTCGACGATCAAATCGAATTTGTCCGTCGGCCTGCCGATCGACGTCGCGCTGCTGCGCCGCGACGCTTTGCAACTCGAAGTCTCGACGCGCATCGACGCCGGCGACGAATATTTCCGCGACCTCCGCGAGCGATGGTCGAAAGCGTTGCGCGCGGCGCATATGGCCATTCCGGCGCCGCCCTATCGCGGTCGCGAACCATGACCGTCCTGACGTCGGCGGATAGCGGGTCAATCGCGCGCGGGGCGCAGATTCTTCGAGAGGGCGGTCTCGTCGCTTTCCCGACGGAGACAGTCTACGGGCTCGGGGCCGACGCCGCCAGCGCCTGGGCCGTCGCGCGCATCTACGACGCCAAGGGGCGGCCCTCCTTCAACCCGCTCATCGCCCATGTCGCAAATATCGAGGCGGCGCGGCGGGAGGCGGTTTTGCCGGACGCCGCGTTGAAGCTCGCCGAGGCCTTCTGGCCGGGGGCGCTGACCATCGTCGCCCCGGCGGCGCCGGGCGGCTCAGCCTGCGAACTGGCTCGGGCCGGATTGCCGAGCATTGCGCTGCGCGTCCCCGATCATCCCGTCGCGCGCGCGCTGATCTCGGCGCTGGGCCGGCCGGTCGCGGCGCCCTCCGCCAATCGCTCCGGCCATGTAAGCCCGGTGACGGCGGCGCATGTGGCGGAGGATTTATCGGGCCGCGTGGACATGATTCTCGATGGCGGCCGAACCGCGACGGGGCTCGAATCGACCATTGTCTCCTTTTGCGGCGCGCGGCCGACGCTGCTTCGGCCGGGCGCCGTCGCGCGCGAGAAAATCGAGAGGGTTCTGGGCGCAAAGCTCGCCGCGCCGATACGCGCCGAGATCATGGCCCCCGGCATGACGGCCTCTCATTACGCGCCCAATGCGAGATTGCGTCTGGAGGCGCATGAGATCCGGGCGGGGGAGTCGGCGCTCGATTTCGGCGGGCGGCTGACCGCCCTGGCGGCGCCGGGGACGGTCGTGCTCGACCTTTCGCCCGCGGGCGACCTCGTCGAGGCGGCCGCCAATCTTTTCGCTTATTTACGGGAGCTCGACGCACGCGGCGTCGAGAAGGCCGCCGTCGCGCATATTCCAGAGCGCGGCTTGGGCGAAGCGATCAACGACCGGCTGAGACGGGCGGCGGCTCCGGGGCTGAGCCAGATTCCTGCTCAGTGACTCATAACCTGCCAGCCTTTCGTCTTCTCCGCGCACGTGCCCCACGCGCAAGTCTTTGTGAAGACGCGCTTTCATCCGAGCCCGTAACTAAGGTTCGCCTTTGGCGGATCAGGCGGCCAGCGCGGCCGGGCTCGCCGCGCGGAGGTGGAAATCAGCCGTCACCGGGCGCGGCGATCCCTTCAGCAGCGAGGCGCACTCATAGCCGCGCGCGACGAAATCGCCCGAGCCCGTCGCGCACATCTCCACAGCGAGTCGCGTGAGGCGATTGAGCACCGGCTCCGTAACCCAGGCGAAGCGAGGCGCGTCGGGCGCGATGGTGCGCATGAGCGCGACGCGCGCGTCGTTGTTCGCCTGGCTCATGCGGGCGTGCCAGCGGGGCTGAGGCTCCTGCCAGTCATTGGCGACGATGACGGGCCGGCGATAGATGCGCGCCTCGTCCTCCGTGCGCTCGATCAGCGCCATCTCGCCGCGCTTGACGCCGGCAAGCGTGAAAAGCGTCGGCCGCACGAGCGGCTCGCGCGCAATGAGCGTCACCGCGTCTTCAAAAGACTCGCAGGTCTCGAAGGCGTAGCGCAGCAGATGGTCCGGCGGCCAGCCGCCCTCGCTCGCCAGCGCGTTGCGGAGGTTGATCGCGGCGTCGACGGCGAAGCCGAGCGCGCCTTTGGTGCGGCGCAGCATGGGCGCCTGGTTGATGACGGCGCAGAAACGGCCCGGCGCCATGGCCGAGAGTACGCCGACCGCGCCGGGCCAGGTGGCGTTGTAGAAATCGCCCGCCGGGCCGGATTGCCACGCCATCTCTACGGCCTCGCCCAGGCCCTTGAATGGCCAGTCCAGCGTGCGGCGGATGCGCGGCAGTCCGTCGGGCCCCTCATAGGCCTGGGTCGTGCAGGCGAAGAGGTAGGACATATTGAGCGTCATCGCGCCGGGAAAGCCCAGGATCGACACGACATGTTCAAGCTCCGCGCGATAGGCGGAGGCGGATTTCTTCAGCCAGTTCGCCGCCACGCGGTCAATCGGCGAGAGGCAGTAGCGCCCGAGCGGCGGGATCGCGCCAAGGCAGGCGTCGCGCAGGGCCGCGGCGGCGTCGACCCGCGCCCTGGCATGGGCTACGGGTCCGCCGTCGCGCACGTCGAGGAAGGGAATCGGGTTCATCGTCGTCCTGCGGTCAAATGGGCGTCATCGAGCCTTCAAGAAACTCACATCCTTCTGTCATAAACCAGTGAATTCTCGTTCACGATGCAGTCGGGCGAGCCCGCCGTCCGTCTGGCGCTCGAATCCGCAGCCGCGCTATAAGCTTCTCACGTCGACAACCCGACGATTCGCTGCACCGCAACAACGAGCGCCCTCATGTCCCACGCCGTCGCCGCCGCCTTTCTGGCGCTCGATGCACACGCGCCCACGCTCAGCAATTCGCGCGTGATCGACCTTTTCGCGGCGGACCCCGCGCGCTTCCGGAATTTCAGCGTCGCGCTCGACGAAAACTTCCTCTTCGACTTTTCCAAGCACAAGGCGACGCGCGAGACGATCGACCTCCTCGTCGCGCTCGCCAGGGCGCGCAAGCTCGAGTCGTGGCGAGACGCGCTTTTCGGCGGCGAGATCGTGAACAACACCGAGAAGCGCGCCGCCATGCATATGGCGCTGCGCGATCTCTCGACGAGGCCGCTCCTCGTCGGCGACGAAAATGTGCGCCCGCTGATCGAGGCGGAGCGCGAGAAGGTTTATGCTTTCGCCCGCGCCATTCGCGCCGGCGAGGCGAAGGGCGCGACGGGCTTCGTCTTCACGGATGTCGTGAATATCGGCATTGGCGGCTCGGATCTCGGTCCCGCAATGGCGGCGCGCGCTTTGTCGCCTTACGCCGACGGCGGCCCGCGCGCGCATTTCGTTTCCAATGTCGACGGCGCCGATCTCGCCGATACGCTCGCGGGTCTCGATCTTGCGCGCACGCTCTTCATCGTGTCGTCCAAGACTTTCACGACGCAGGAGACGATGGCCAATGCGGCGAGCGCGCGCGCGCGTCTCGTGGCCGCGCTCGGCGAAGACGCGGTCGCCAAGCACTTTGCCGCCGTCTCGACAAAGCTCGACAAAGTTGCGGCCTTCGGCATCGAGCCGTCGCGCGTCTTCGGCTTCTGGGATTGGGTCGGCGGGCGCTATTCGCTTTGGTCGTCGATCGGCCTCGCCCTCGCCATCGCCGTCGGTCCGGAGAATTTCACGCAGTTTCTGCGAGGCGGCTTCGATGTTGACGAGCATTTCCGCTCGGCGCCGCTCGACAAAAATATTCCCGTGCTCATGGGCCTGCTCGGCGTCTGGCATCGCAATGTGATGAAGCGCGGCGCGCATGCGGTCATTCCCTATGACCAGCGCCTCGCGCGTTTCCCTGCCTATCTCCAGCAACTCGACATGGAATCGAATGGCAAGTCGGTGACCCGCGAAGGCGGTTTCGACACGCACCAGACCGGGCCGATCGTTTTCGGCGAGCCCGGCACCAATGGGCAGCATGCCTTCTTCCAGCTTCTGCATCAGGGCACGGACGTTACGCCGATCGACTTTCTCGTCGCCGCCGAGCCGACGGCCGCGGATGCGCATCATCACGCGCTTCTCTTCTCCAACTGTCTCGCGCAGGCGGAAGCGTTCATGCGCGGCCGCACGCTGGACGAGGCGAAAGCGCAGTTGCGCGGGCAGGGGCTCGACGAGGCGGAAGTCGAACGCCTCGCCCCGCACAAGGTCTTTTCGGGCGATCGGCCCTCGAGCGTCTTCCTCTACCGCCGCCTCGATCCGCGCGCGTTGGGCCGCCTCGTCGCGTTGTATGAGCACAAGGTTTTCGTGCAGTCGGTGATCTGGGACATCAATCCCTTCGACCAATGGGGCGTGGAGCTTGGCAAGGAGCTCGCCAACAGACTCGCGCCCATCGTCGAAAATGCGGGCGCCTCGACGGAAGGGTTGGATGCGTCGACCGCGGGATTGATTAGCTGGCGGCGAGCGTAGCGGCGCATGGAGCGGCAAAGGCGCAGGCCTGCGGCTCCTTTTCATGGATCGTGGCCAAGTGCGTCGCTCCGGTCAGCTCTCCTGAACCGCTCGCGGGCGCGGAAATATCATCGGTCGTCGGCTCCGCCTCGCGCACACCGTGCGACGGCGCACATCAATTCCTTTCGAATTGCTTAATTCTCTCCTCATCGAAGCAGTCGGCTTTCGATTTGTAGAGGAGAGTAACATGATCGCTAAACACATTGCTTTTGCGGCTTCGGCTCTCGTCCTGAGCGCCGCCGTCATCCCCGCCGCTTCGGCTGAGACTTTTTCCGAGCAACGGATCACGCGCATCGACGCGTTCGGCAATCGCGTCAGCAAGACGCGCATCGTCAAATTCGACGCGTTCGGCAACCCGTCCTCCGCGGTGCGCATCGTTCGCGCCGATCCGTTCGGCAACAAGATGGTCAAAACGATCCGCACCGACGCTTTCGGCGATCGCGTCGTCAACACCACGCTCGTGACGCATCGCGGCGACTTCTAACCCCACGATTTTGAATGCAGGAAGGATCACGACAATGAACGCTTTCAAGAAAATCTCTCTCGCCGCCGCGCTTGCCGGAGCGCTCAGCATTCCGGCCGCGACCAGCGCTTTCGCCTGGGGCAGCGGCAATTGGGGCACGCCGGTCTCCAACGGCAATTCGGGCTCCAAAGGCTATGGCGGCAACGGCGGAAATGGCGGCGCTGGCGGCTGGAACGGCGGCGGTCAGCAGTCCGGCGGATGGAACAATACGCCGCGGCCTGACAAGAACGGCGAATGCTGGAAGTGCAATAGCTCCGCCAGCAACTCTGGCTGGAACGGCAATGGCGGCGGCCGCGGCGGCTATTTCGGCAACGACGTGAGCAGCCGGCGCGGGACCGCTTCCTGCCGTGAGCTTCAAAGCATGGGTTACAGAATTGGCTGCGGCGGCGATCGCTGGGGAAGCAATAACGGCGGCTATGGCGGATCGAATGGCGGCTGGGGCGGCTATGGCGGCGGTCGCCAGGGCGGCTGGAACGGCGGATCGAACGGCGGCTCCTGGGGCGGCTACGGCGGCGGCCGTCAGAGCGGTTGGAACGGCGGCTCGCAGGGCGGGTCCTGGGGCGGTTACGGCGGCGGTCGCCAGAGCGGCTGGAATGGCGGCTCGCAGAGCGGCTACGCGAACAACGCCTTCTATCATTAAGGGGCGAGCATGTTGACGAAAGAGCGGGTTGGCGCAGCCGCCAATCCGCCTTTTGTCGTCCGTCTGTCGTCAAACCGCCTTCGCCGAGAGAATGCTCGTCAGCGTCGGCAGGGCGTTGGCGAGCAGTTTGAATCCGCCGAACCCGGCCTGCGTCAAGAGCGCCTCGATCTCCTCCACCCGGCGCGGTTCGCCGCGCCCCATGGCGAGCGTGTAGAAGCCATAATAGGCGTCGAGGGGCTCGGCGCCCTTCACGCCGGACATGGCTTCGACGATCAGCAGCGCCGCGCCGGGCTCCATCGCGCGGCGGATGTTTTTCAACAGCGCCAGCGCGCGCGCGTCATCCTGATCATGCACGATGCGGATGAGCGTGACGACGTCGGCGCCTTCCGGCAAATCGTCGCGCAGAAAATCCCGGCCGTGAACTTCGACGCGGGCGGTCACGCCCGCCGCCTCGAACCTCGCCCGCGCGCGCTCGGCCACCGCGGGAAGATCGACGAGCGCAAGCTGCAGATCCGGCGCGCGCGCGGCGGCCTCGCAGAGGAACACGCCTTCGCCGCCGCCGATGTCCATGAGCCGCTTGTGCCGCGACATGTCATAGGCGTCGAGCGCCTCCTGCGCGACCATAGGCTGAGAGGCGGCCATCAGCGCGCTGTATGGCGCGACCTGGTCCGCCTGAAGCGCCTTGGGCTGTTCGAGATCGGAATAGGGCCAGTAGTCGGCGAGCGCGGCGCGCTTCTCGCCGCGCAACAGCGCGACTGGATCGGCGAGATCGTTGTAGAGAACGGGCTGATGCTCGACGAGCGATAGCGCGGCTCTGTTGCCGAGAAAAGCCGCGCCGAGCTGGCCAAGCCCGTAACGGCCGCCCCCGCGCCGCTCCGCGAGTTCGAGCGACGCCGCCGCGTCGAGGAGCCGCCGCGCGGCCGCCTCGGAAAGGGCGAGCTGGTCGGCGATCTCGACGACCGTCAGCGGACCGCCCGCGAGAGCGTCGAACAGCTTGAGCCGCGCGCAGGCGAAGAGAACCTGGGAATAGACGAAGCCGGCGGCGAGATCGAGCGCCGCCCGCGCCCGTCGCCGCGCGACGGAGCGGGTGAGGGGATTGGCGAGAGACCAGCGCTGGAACGCCGGGTCGGCGATAAGCCGATCCCGCCGCGCCCGCAAAAGGTCCAGCCAGTCCTCGACAAATTGCAGCATCGCGGCCTCCCGACGAAACCGCGCCCGGATAGCACGAGCTTGCGAAGCTGCGAAGAAGGAGGCGACGATTGCGGGCGCGACCGGCTTCCTGTAGAAGGAAAACGTCGTCTCGCGACAGGCGCCCGTAGCTCAGCTGGATAGAGCGTTGCCCTCCGAAGGCAAAGGCCGCACGTTCGAATCGTGCCGGGCGCGCCAAACTCCGCCGATTGGCCTCTATGGCGGCCGAAGCTGCGCCCGCATAGGAACGAGAGATAGCTGGCGGGCGAAAAGAGGAGAAGCGACGGTATTTAACGGTGAAAAAATCCGAATCGCTTCGGGATGAAATGGAAGGCTGATCACGCACTACCTAGCTTGTCCTGGCAGACCGTCGCCGTTTTGCCTTGCCGAGGAGCTTGACGTCACTGGCGGCCATGGTCGGTCGCTCTACGTCCTTGCCCAGCATGTGCGATAGCACCCGGCGCGCATTGGCGGCGCAATCGATGTCGTCGGGCTTCGCCTCGATATCCTTGATGAGCGCGACGAGCTGCGCCTTGCTCTGCTTGAGCCGCATCTGCAGCGCCTCGATGTCTTCCACTTTGCGGCGGAGCGCTTCAAGCAGCGCGTCGCGCCGCCAATTCTCCAGATCGGGCGGCAGCAACGCTCGGATCTCGTCAAGGCTGAAGCCGGCCTTCTGCGCGGTGGTGATGAGGTCGAGCATCATCACCGCCTCCGGCGGATAGGTCCGGTAGCCGTTCGGCCGGCGGTCGACCGTCCTCAGCAAGCCGGCACGCTCGTAAAAGCGAATGCGCGAACTCGTCAGTCCGGTCTGCTTTGCCAGTTCCCCGATATTCATCGCGACGTTTCCTTGAGACGCTCTTGACCTTAAACTTAACTCAAAGGTTATGGTTTGCTCAAGCCTGATGTTGGAGAGCATCCATGTCCCTGTTTTCCGCGCTGGCGCCGCCGAATGGCGCCGTGATCCCGAACCGCATCGCCAAGGCCGCGATGGAAGAGAAGATGGCCGCTGGATGGCGTTGCGGACAGCGGCGGCCTGACGGCCGCCGGGATCGAACCATTGGCGGGAATCACAGTTGATGCCTGAAGCCGTCCGCGGGGCTCGCTTACCGAAGAAAGTGATCGTTCATGGCTGAAGAATTAATGGAAATCGAGTTCGCCGGCCACAAGGTCATGGTGTCGAAGGGCGGCTACTACGACCGCTTCCGGTCCAATCCCGATCTCGACGAGGTGGCGAAGGATCCCGCTGTCGGCAATATCGACTTCTTCCGCCGAATCCCGAAGGTGATGGTCCCATCGCGGATCGGCCTGATCTGGGCGCCGAACTTCTACTATCGCACCAGCAACGTGCAGGCCTTGATGCTCGCCCCGCTCAAGAAGTTGCGTTCGATGTTGCCGGCGCCGCTCGAGCCGCTGCATGCGCTGCCGGGACGCGGACTCGTGGCGCTCACCTTCTTCTCCTATGCCGTGTGCGACAACGACCTGCTCGCCTTCATTCGCGGTTGAGAGGGAACGATGGTTGCAGTTCCTCCGAATTCCGGCGCCGACATGGCGGCCGTGCTAGGCCGCCAGCGCGCCGCCTTTCTCAACGAGGGGCCGCCAAGCTTCGCCGATCGCAAGCTCCGGCTGAAACGGCTGCGCGCCGCCGTGCTGGCTCATCGCCGCGAGTTGGGAGAAGCGGTCAGCGCCGATTTCGGCCATCGCTCACGCTACGAAACCGATATCCTGGAAGTTCTCTGCGTCATACAGGCGATCGATTATCTTGGTCGAAACCTGCGCCGTTTCATGAAGCAGGAGCGCCGTCACGTCGGTCTATTCTACCGCACGGGGCGCGCCCGTGTCGAATATCAACCCAAGGGCGTCATCGGCGTGATGGCGCCTTGGAACTATCCTCTCTCGCTCACGATCATCCCGCTCGCCACCGCGCTGGCCGCCGGCAACCGCGCGATGCTGAAGCCGTCAGAGCTCACGCCACGCACGAGCGAGGTGATCCGGCTGATGATCGAGGAGAGCTTTCGGCCCGAAGAAGTCGCCGTTGTGCTCGGCGGCCCGGACGTCGGCGCGGCCTTCAGCGCTCTTCCCTTCGATCACATCCTCTTCACCGGTAGCACGCCTGTCGGCCGCAAGATCATGAAGGCGGCGAGCGACAATCTGGTTCCGCTGATCCTCGAACTCGGTGGCAAGAGCCCGACGATCATCGCCAGGGGCCGCGCCACCCGGCAGACGCTCGACAGCATCGTGTTCGGAAAACTCTCGAACGGCGGCCAGACCTGCATCGCGCCCGACTACGCGCTGGTCCATGAGGACGATCTGGACACCTTCATCGCCGAATTCGGCGCGAGCATCGCGCGCTTCTATCCCGACGGCCCGACCAGCCGCGACTATGCCTCGATCGTCAACGATCACCACTACGAGCGACTGAAAAGCCTGATCGAGGACGCCCGAACCAGCGGCGCACGGGTAATCGAGACGGGCCTGACGCCCGAGCGGGCGGCAGAGCGATTACGGACGATTGCGCCGACGCTCGTCGTCGGAGCTGGTGACGATACCAAAATCATGCAGGAGGAAATCTTCGGGCCGATCCTTCCGGTGCGCACCTACCGCACGATCGACGAGGTGATCGACTATGTGAATGCGCGGCCGCGCCCGCTGGCGCTCTATTACTTTGGCGCGCAAGATGCCGATTGCGGGAAACTGCTGGCGCGGACCACATCGGGAAACGTCGGCATCAACAACACGTTGTTGCATTTCGCCCAGGACGACCTGAGTTTCGGAGGCGTCGGCCCAAGCGGAATGGGCGCTTATCACGGCATCGAGGGCTTCCGCTCGATGAGCCACGCCAAGGGCGTGTTCGTTCAGGGGCGTTGGAACCTGCCGAGCCTGATGCGGGCGCCGTTCGGCAAGATCGCGGACCTCGGTTTGAAAGTTATGCTCGGGTCCGATCGCCGTTCAAAACGACGCGGATCGTCGTCGGCGTGAGTGTTCGATAAGGTCCATAGGATGAGCAAGCGCATTCTTCATGTGGTCAGCAACGTTGCCCATTACGACGATCCGTCGCATCCAACCGGCCTTTGGCTGTCTGAACTCACGCACGCCTACGACGTGTTTGCGGAAAAAGGCTATGAACAGCGGATCGTGAGCCCGAAGGGCGGCGTGTCGCCGCTCGAACCCCGCGCGCTCAAATGGCCGCTTCTCGACGCCTCGGCCAAGGCGTGGCTGGCCGACAAGAGCCGCATGGAGCTTCTCTCGACGACGGCTCGGCCCGACGAGATCGATCCGGCGGACTACGATGTGATCTATTTCACCGGCGGTCACGCGGTCATGTGGGACTTTCCCGAGAGCGAAGGGCTGCAAAGGATCACGCGCGCCATATGGGAGCGCGGCGGAATCGTTTCGTCCGTCTGCCACGGCTATTGCGGCCTGCTGAACACGAAGCTGTCCGATGGCGCGCTGCTCGTGGCAGGAAAGCGGCTCACCGGCTTTTCTTGGGCGGAAGAGGTATTGGCTGGGGTTGCGAAATACATGCCCTACAACGCCGAGGCCGAAATGAAGCGGCGGGGCGCGCGCTATCAGAAAGCGCTTCTGCCGTTCATCTCCTACGCCGTCGCCGATGGCCGGCTGGTTACCGGACAGAACCCGTGGTCCGCCAGGGCGACGGCCGTAAAGGTAGCGGCCCTTCTCCGGGTGCGGGTCCGAGAATAGCCGATCCTATCATTCCCCAACTTTGATCCTTACAAAGGATGACCTTGGAGGACTATAGAGTAGACATAGTTTTCCTCATCACCCGGCGCGGCGCGCCAGCTCTCCCAAAAACATGAAGACCGCCGGCGTCGCGGGTTTTCTGGAGGTTATGCAGTTTGATTCAGGCAGCGATCCACCGCCGATAGCTGTCGCCAGATGACCTCGACCTTGTAAAGGCCATTGATCGTCTCGGCCAAAGCATTGTCGTAACTGTCGCGACGCTACCGACCGAGGGCACGAAATCGGCCTCTACCAGGCGCGGGGTGTAGTTCATAGCGAGGTATTGAACGCCCCTGTCGCTGTGGTGGATCAGGCCGTCGTCTGGGCCGGGTCTGCGGCCTGCAGAACGATGTCGGCGATCGCGCCGGGCGCGGCATGGGCTCTCGGAGAGCGCGCCTACCCCGATGGGATAAGTGACGGAATGTTGCCCAACAGCCACACATATGCAGAATAGAATCGGTTATCATACTTAAGGGTTGCTCGGCGCTTCGTGAATCGGCAACAAATCAAAAATCGTATTTCGGCGCGCTAGGCGGGGAGCAAAAATGACTTCTACCCGGATCATCAAGGCATCTGCCACCGCACTTATGGCGGCGGTCCTTGCCGGCGAAGCCCTGGCTCAGACCACGCTGCCGACAATCAACGTGGGCGGCGGACAGAAGATTAAACGGACCGCAAGCCGGCAAGCGCCGCGGCCGGCCCATCCCATCCGCACGGCCGCTCCCATCTCGGCGCCCCCCACCGTCAGCCCCGTCGTAGCGGACGCCAATGACGGCTTCGGTTCGTCTGCACAGCAAAACACGGCTTTGGGCCCCAAGATCGACTATCCGGCGCCGCCGAAGGATATGCCGTCCTCCAGCGAGCGCTTTTTCACGGGCGGTCAGGTAAACACCGTCCCTGCTTTCCGGCCCGGCGAGGCGCTCGAAATTGTTCCGGGTCTCGCGGTCACGCAGCACAGCGGCGAGGGCAAGGCGAACCAGTATTATCTGCGTGGTTTTGACCTAGATCATGGCACTGATCTCGCGCTCTATCTCGACGGCATGCCGCTCAACATGCGCACGCACGGGCATGGGCAAGGCTATTCGGACGCGAATTTCGTCATCCCGGAAATGCTCGCTTATGTCGACGCCCGAAAGGGTCCCTATAATGTCGAGGACGGCGACTTCTCGAACGCCGGCACGATTCGCATGCAATATCTGCGGAGGGTCCCTCAGGGCGTTTTTTCGACGACCGGCGGCATCTTCAATTATGGCCGAATCTTCGGCATGAAATCCTGGGAATATGCCGGCGGCGACATTTTTGGCGGCGGCGAGATTTCGACCTACGACGGACCCTGGCAGGTCCCGAACGCCGCGCGCAAGATCAACGCCGTGTTGCGTTGGTCGCGAGGCGAGGAAAATGACGGCATGTCGATCACCGGCATGGCCTACGCCAACCGATGGAATTCGACGGACCAGGTTCCGACGCGGGCGATCGACAGCGGCATTCTGTCGCGCTGGGGCACGCTCAACCCGACGGACGGCGGAAACACCACGCGCTTCAGCCTCTCGGGCCGTTGGGCGCAAGACACCGCGAATTACTGGTCGAAGGTCGAAGCCTTCGCCATGCACTCGACCCTCAATCTTTACAACGACTTTACCTACTTCCTCTCTCATCCCGTGATCGGCGATCAATTCCGTCAGTTCGATCGGCGCACCATGATCGGCGGCAACGCCTATCATGCGCTGAAATTCAATATTCTTGGCGACAAAGAGAGCGAGTTGAGGTTCGGCTTCCAGTCGCGCTATGACGATATCCGCGTAGGGTTGCAAGATTCGATTCAGCGCATGCCCTACGACACGGTCCGAAACGACCATGTCAGCGAAGGCAGCATCGCGCTCCTGACGGACGTCAAGACGAAATGGTCGCCGTGGCTGAGGACGGTCGTCGGCGCCCGGTGGGACTATTATTGGGGCAGCAATCAGGGCTTGCAGGCCTATTGGGATTCGCCGCTTTTCCCGGCCGTCGACGCGCCCGGTTTCGATCCGTCGAATCCGTTTCGCATCTGGACCGGCCCGATCAATAGCGGGACGTACAACGCGCAATTGATCAGTCCGAAGGCGTCCGTCATTATCAATCCGTGGGACGACAGGACCGACTTCTATCTTAACTTCGGTCGAGGGTTCCATTCGAACGATTTCCGCGCCACGACGCAACGCGTCGCCGTGACGGAAGTGAACGACGATCTCAGCTACGCCAGCGTGCCGCATAACGGTCTCCTTTCGCCCTCGACAGGCGCCGAGATCGGCGTGAAAACTCGGGTGATCGACAAGCTTGAAAGCGCGGCGACTCTATTCTTCATCCAGACCGCGCAAGAAAATATTTTCGAAGGAGACAGCGGCAATACAGTTATTGCGCGAGGCGCAAACCGTATCGGCGTCGAATTCACGAACCACTATCGGCCCCTGTCCTGGCTCGCCTTTGAAGGCGACGTCACGGCGACGCACGCTCGCTTCAGAGGCTTCGACAGGGATCAGGCCGATCTTTACGTTCAGCTCCTGCAACCCGACGCCTTCCCGTGGGGCGCATGGCTCGGAAACGCGCCGGGCAATTACCTTGTGAACGCGACGCCGGTCATCGCGACCGGCGTCATCGAGCTGGGCGAGGCGACGGGTTTGTTCGCCAACTTCAAATATCGCTACATTGCGCCGCGCGCTCTAACGGAAGACGGCTTTTATAAGAGCCCGGCGATCGGCACGGTCAACGCGCGCGTCGGTTACCGCTGGAAAGAGGGGTGGAAACTCCAGCTTGACGTCTTCAACATGTTCAACTCGCGGTCCCAGCAGATCGCATATGGTTACGGTTCCTTCCTCCCGACCGATCCGCTTTTCCAAGCCTGCGCCGGGGCCATCGCCGTTCCGACCACCGACGCGGTCTGCGGCGTCGGTCAGATGGGCGTCGTCGGCCATCCGATCGAGCGGACCTCATGGCGCGTGACCTTTGGGGGTCCCCTCGACTTCGATCCTCGCAACACCAAGGGCCCGGATCTGACCGAGCCGTTCCAGCTCCTCAAATTCTGGAACTAAAACGGCTGCCGCGTCTTGAACTCCGCGCCGGAACAATTGCGAGCTGACCGCAGCAAATGCCGCGCTCAGCCGCGATTTGCGGGGAAATTCTCGGGATGCGCGACGTTTCTCCGCGGGAGTCGCGCCTCCAGACGAGTATGCGGGTCAGGCTGGGCGCACGAGATCGCGAACTGCGTTCTTATGGCCGCGCCGCGCCATCTATCTCTCCAAGGTTTTGTCGTCGACTATTGTTGCGCGTTGCAGTCCGTCTCCCGGAATCAGTTCCAACTATGGACGAGGCATGTTCGACGCCTTGACGGTTGGTAGGATAAAAAATAACATAGATCATACTAATCGGGAAGGATACGGAGCCCCGGCAACTGGGGCGCGCGCGTAATTATTCTTTGGTCAAGCGCAGGGCGGCGGGCCGGCGCTTCCATCGCGGGCAGTTTTTCTCCTAACTTAACAGGAAGGTGACGACGCCGTGTGGAGCGAACAAACATGGCTCTTGATCGTTCCCACCTGGATCGGGATCATTGCCGGCGGCGTGATCCTTGCGATCGTCGAAGAACGAAAACGCAAAAAGAAATAGAGCCGTCCAGCGATGAATGACAGCATGATTGGCGTTGCGTCGCCGGGTTCGCTTAGCCGGAGACGACGCCGGCGTGGACGAAACGCTCTTCTCCGCATCCACCGCGTTATTGGCCTGTTCCTCGGAGCGGTTTTTGTCCTGGTCGGCCTCAGCGGATCGATTCTCGCTTATCGGGAACGCCTCGACGAGCAATTGAACGCCTCGATCATGCGCGTGGAAATTCCGCAAAAAGACGCTGTTTATCGCCCGATCGACGAACTTCTCGCGGCGGCCGTCGCTGCAATGCCGACAGACGGAAAGTTGGAAAGGCTGACCATGCCCCGTCAGGCAGGATCGGTTATGGCTGTCACTTACATCGTCGAGACTGACGACCTCGATACATACGTTCATCAGATATTCGTCGATCCCTATTCGGTGAAAGTCACTGGACAGCGTCTTTTTCTGCATGGCGACGATCCATTGTCGCAGCCGCTCATCCAAATTCTGATGACCTTTCACTGGACGCTGCTGCTTGGCGTCAACAATGCGTATGTCGTCGGCTTCCTGGGTATCTTGCTTTTTATTTCCGTTCTGTTGGGGCTGTATCTGTGGTGGCCCGTCAACGGGGACTGGCGGCTCGGTCTAAAGGTGAAATGGGGCGCAAGCGCCGAGAGGGTCGTTTTCGACTTGCACAGGAGCCTGGGCGTTTATTGCGCGGTTTTTCTTTTGATCACACTGTTCACAGGCGCCGCCATGATCTTCAAACCGGCGACGCGAAACGTCGTGAACCTATTGTCGCCTGTGCGCCCCGATCCTGACTTTGGCAAATCGACCCCAAGCCCCGGTCGCTCGCCGATTGGCGTAGGCGAAGCGACGGAAATTGCGAACAAGGCCTTCCCCGACGGTAGGCTTCACTGGGTTCTTTTCCCCAACACGCCGACGGCTGTCTACATTGTTGGAAAGCAGGCGGATTACGAGCCGAACCAGACCAAGACCTATCGAAATGTCGGGATCGACCAATATAGCGGTCAAGTGCTCCATGTGCAGGATCGGGCCCGTTTCTCCGGAGGCGAAACTTTCCTCGAATGGTTGTTCCCGATACATAGTGGCGAGGCGTTCGGCGGTCTGGGCCGTCCGATCGCGCTGGCGATCGGCTTGTCGCCTTTCGTTTTCTACGTCACCGGCCTTACAAGATGGCTGCAAAAACGCCGGGCGCGGAGGCGTCCGGCGTTCTGAAAGACGGCTCCGTCAGACCCCCGTAAGGAAGGAAGGTTTCGTCAGGCTTTCTTTTTTATCGCCCGACAAGGATCGGCATTTCGATTGTGTCTTCCTTGTTTTTGGCTTCTCCGAAGGCTGCCTTTAGAACATATTTTCCTGTGTGGGGAACGGTCGCCTCCAAAGTTGCAAATCCGCTCGGATAGGATTTCGACGGCAGAGAGCTTAGTTGTTTGAGGGCGCCGTCCGATCCCTCTCCGTAGAAAGCCAGGGCGACGGTCTCGCCCCTTGCTTCTTTTTCCATGAGCGTGATCGAGAAGATGACTTTGCCCGTTCCTGGCACACGGTCACAATATTCGTCATACTTGCTCAGGTCGTCGGTCGCCCCTCCCGCGCTTTCAGCCGAGTCCGCCATGAAATAGGTAGTCAGATGGACGGAGTAGAAGTCGCTCACTCCGAGACACTCCGATATGGTGCGATCGCCGGCTTTGACAGCGGGCTTCAGCGTGTGAGCTTTCCAGAAATCGCCTATGCGTTGATTGACGGCTGGTCCCCACCATGCGTAGGAAAAAAGAGCGCCGTTGACGCCGACGAGTAGAACGATACCAAGAAACAACATCAAGTTCAGGCGGCCGGTGGGGCTCATTGCTTGGGCTTCCTCTCGACACTGCGCTCTTGCGCTTTTCTTTGTTGGAGCAGGGCGGCGAGTGGCCTTGCTGTTGGCGTCAATCACGGGCGCACTTCAAATTCCCAGGCGCCGCTCACGAGATGGCCGTCCGCGGACAATGCCCGATAGCGCACCGTGTATTTGCCCGCCGTCAACGGGTTGACGCTGACCGAGACATGGGCCGGATCGGCGCTGTCGATCGCGGCGTCGCGCTTATCGACCCGTTCGCCTGCGGCGCTGACGACCGCGAGGGCAGCGAAGGCGTCGCGTATGCCCGCATCGTACCAGACATCGACCTTCCCTATGTTCGTTTCGGCGACGCCTCCTTGCTGTGGCGACGTGCGGACAACGATGGCGTGCGCCAAAACGATCGGGCTCTCCGTTTGCGCAGGCGGCGTTGATGGAGACCTGAGAGCAACTTTATGCTCTGCAACAGTCCTCATGCGTTCGTCCCGGGGTAGAGCGCCGCTCGCATAGGCAGCCGCGCGCGCGGGAAGAGACGCCGCAGCCAGAAATGCGGCAAAGAAAAGCGCGATTTGATTGAGCCCAGAAGCCATACGTCGCCTGTTTTTCCGTCGCTAAGAAAAATTCAGCCCGCGAGGCGAAGAGAATGCAGTCTGCCGCTTCTTGCGCTTTCCGCCAACACCCAATGCCTCCGCTGAACAGCCCCTCCACGCGAAAGCCGACGAGGCGGCCTTAACCTTGTCATTCCTACGCTTATATGCACTATCAATCCAGAATGCATACTCAGCGTTTTCCTCGCGTCAAGGGAGCCGTCGGAAATGGTGCGAATTATGCTGCGTGCATTTGCCGCCATTTGGGCGGCTTTTTGCCTTCAGGCGGCGGCAAGCGCTCACACCGCGAATATTTCCAGCAGCCGCATCGTGCCGGAGGGTCAGGGTCGTTATCGCGTCGACGTGGGTTTCCTCGGCGCCGACATCGAGCGAATGTTCGCGGAGAACAAAAAGGACTTGAAAGACGTAGACCTCACTGAGCCGGGCGTCATCGAGGGGATGATCGGTAAATTCATCCAGGGCCGCGTCGCCCTGCAAAACGAGGAGGGAAGAGCCTGCCCGAGCACGGTCGTCTCGGTTGGAGAAGACCCAACCAACCCATACGATTCGAAGGCGGTCTTGCGGATGGATTGCAGCGCGGTTCCGGGGCCGATTTTCTATAATCCCTTCGAACTACTGAAAGCGCAGGGGTCTCGCGCCAAACATCTCGTCAGCATCGGCGAGAAAAGTGACGAGTCGAGCCTGACGGAAGCGCAGCGGATGGGAAGCGAGCCGGCCCCGGGGCAGGTGATGATCTATCCCGGCGACGCGCTGATCGACATTTCAAAGCCCTTGCTCTCTCCGTGGGAGCTTGCGCCGAAGTTTTTCGCGGCCGGCGTCGAGCATATTGCAACTGGCTACGATCACATCTGCTTTCTGATCGCGGTCGTTTTGTGGGCGTCGCGCGCTTGGCCGGTCGTGAAGATCGTCACGGCTTTCACGGTCTCGCATTCGATCACGCTGACGCTGGCGGCGTTGCAGATCGTCGATCTTCCGAGCCGGTGGACTGAAATCGCGATCGCGCTGTCGATCATCTACGTCGCCCTGGAAAATTTTTTCACGCGCAAGGTCGACGGACGCTGGCGCGACACCTTCTTCTTCGGCTTCGTACATGGGTTCGGCTTCGCAAGCGGCCTGATTGAAATGGGCGTGCCGCAACGGGCGATCGTGCCGGCGCTGGCGAGTTTCAATGTCGGCGTCGAGGTTGGCCAGATCGGCGTCGTGCTGATCGTGGTTCCGCTCCTGGTCCTGGTCGACAAGCGCTTTTTCAGTGGCGAGCGCAGCCCGCGGCTCGTGTGGATCTGCTCCGCGGCGGTCGCTTGCGCCGGCGTATATTGGTTGTTCTACCCCATGGGATGAGATCGGCGGAGCAAAAAATGGCGGCCGAACGCCGCCGTAATCGAGCGCCGCCCTGTCGACTTCGGAAAAGGCTCGCTCACGGGTCCATCCCCTTCGACCAGCCTTATCACCCCCTCGCAGTCCGAGAGGATTCGCTGGAAATTGTCGCAGGCCTCGGTGATCCTTATTCTCGCCAGAAAGACTTCCGACTCCCTCACGCGACGGAGGCTGCTGTCTAATAGAACGGCTGTTCGCCGAAAAAGCCTGGCGTGCCTGACGCAGCTCTCAGGATCCGCGGCTCCAAGCGCCGACGACCGGCACTTTTGCGCCTGCTGAATGTGCCACTCAACCAAGCGGTGCATCGTTTGCCCCAACAGCCGGCCGCTCTTCACATTCCGGGCGCCGGCGCTTCCCGGAACCCAAAATAGTTAAGTTTGAATCGTTTGCAGGCAAGCACTAACGCCCTCCAGGCTCCGCATCCTATTCTCGGCGCACCCAGCTCGGCAGCTGGCGGCGACCGATGGATATTAGAGAAGCCGAAAGCGTTGGCGGAACAGCGCGGCTTTCCAAACGGCGGCGCTGAAGCAAGGCCGTTTCGCCAGAAACAGACTAACCCGCTCAACTGGTCAGGCGGCTCGCGCCCGTGCTCCCCAGGCGTGCGAAAATCCATCGAGAAACTCTGTCTTTGCCTTCGACCTCCTCACACAAGAGGCGTCGATGGTATTCCATCGTCGCAAGCGTTTCGACGAAAGCATCGAGCATGCTCATGGCGTCTTTGACCGGGCGGCGTTCAGCCTGAAGCTGCGCGACTCGATTGCGCTGATAGGCGATAATCTGTTTCGCCCTGGCGATATGCCGTGTCGCTCTGTCGAGACTTGTCTCCGGCCTGCCTTTTTTTCGGGCCGGGCTCGAAAGGGTTGGCGCCTCCTGAGCGCCCGGGGCAAAAGCCTGAATCGCGGCTAATTTCTGCAGTAACAGAACCATTTTCTCAGGAAGCGGCTTACGAGTGACGGCCTCAAGCGAATGGTGGATGGCATTCCCCAGCACACTCTGGATCAGCCTTTCATCCTCGGCTCGTTCTTTTGCAAGAAGCTCCGCCACCACTGACATGGCCCATCCGCTCTCCCGCAAGCTCCCAAATCACAAACTTATAGGGTAAGTAAGTAGTTATCTTCAGAGATTATCGAGTCTTGCTTGCATGTAAGAGCAGGCCGCGCTTGTCCGTGCGGCTGAAGAGGGCGCGAAAAGGCAGTTGGAAATGCGTTCGACGCTCTCCCGCTGGAAATCCGGCCCGTTATGATCCCGCTTTGGGGAGCGCGAGCAACTTCGCCAATACGTCCAAAGCAATCGGCTTCACGAAAAACTGGTCGAAGCCGGCCTTCAACGCGCGGTCGCGGACGTCGTCCTGCCCCCAGCCGCTCAGCGCAGCGAGAACCATGCTTTTTCCGTGTGGAAGCTTTCTGAGTTCCCTCGCGAACTGGTAGCCGTCCATTCCGGGCAGGCCGATGTCCGCGATCACGATCTCAGGCTTGAACGAGTCGATGACAGCGATCGCGGCCGGTCCGCTCGGCGCCGTATGGGCCTCTCCTCCAAGCGACCGAACGAGCATTGCGACGCTTTCCGCGACGTCAGATTGATCGTCGACAATCAGAATTTTGCGCCGAGCGGCTGGCGTTTCGATTTCGGTTGCGTTGGCGATGGCGGGCGGATCCTTGGAGAGACGCAGGCGCACGACGAATTCGCTGCCTTTTCCTCTGCCGCCGCTGAATGCTTCAATGCCTCCGCCGTGCAGTTCGATAATGCCGCGGGCGAGCGCCAACCCCACACCGATGCCGCTCTTTTCCAGCCCTGGCGCTTTGTCGCCCTGATTGAAGAGTTCGAAGGCGTGCGCGAGGCTATCCGGCGTGAAACCCGCCCCGTTGTCACAGACGCGAACCACCGCCATATCGTCGTCGCGCCGCGCCGAAACGGTGATGGAGCCTTCAGGCTGCGTGAATTTGGAAGCATTGTTGAGCAAATTCGAAAAGACCTGCGAAAGGCGAACAAAGTCGCCATCCACGGTCAGCTGCTCCTCGGGGAGGGAAACATCAATTTTTTGCCGCCGCGACTCGATAAGCGGCATAACGGTTTCAAGGCCCTGATTGATGGCCGCCTTCAGGTCGAAAGGCTTTATCTGCAGTTCAACCTTTCCACGCGTGATGCGCGCGACGTCGAGCAAATCGTCGACAAGGCGCATAAGATGAGACGTCTGTCTTTCGATCAACTGATGCGCGCGCTCGGTTTCTTCGGGGGTCAGACTGGCGCGCCTTAGAACTTGCAGGGAATTATGGATTGGGGTTAGCGGGTTGCGCAATTCATGTGCGAGCATTGCAAGGAATTCGTCCTTGCGGCGATCCGCCTCCCTCAGCTCTTGCTGCAGCGAATAAACGCTGATGGCGTCCGCAGCCTGACGCGCGCAAATGTCCACCAGTCTTGATTCAGGAGAGGAGAATTGGTGAGGCTCGCGGAAATATAAAATAAGCATTCCAACCAATTTACCCGACGTTGCGCTGAGCGGTGAACAGATCACGGCCCGGTAGCCTATCGCTCTTGCTTCTTGGAGAGCCGGCTTGGCGGCGGGCTCCTTTTCGACATCCTCGAAAGTGATCCGCTCGCGCCGGGAAAGCGCCGCGCCGCAAACAGAGCCAGAAAAGGCGTCCAGGGTTATGACCGGCTCGGGCGCCTCTTCCTCGAAGCCTCTGTGGGCGACGAGCCGCAACGCGTTCTTTACCGAATCAAGCAGGTGGATGCTGCCGAAATGCGCGCCCGTCAGCTCGATAATCGCGTCGAGGATCGCTCCGAGCGGCTGCTCGATCTGATTGGCCTCCATGACTTTCGTGCTGAGCTCCTGCAGCCGCGCCATGGCGCGCAACTCGAACTCCAATCCTCGCTCGGCAAGCTTCAACTTTGTAATGTCCGTGAAGGTGACGACAACGCCGTCGATTTGTCCTTCCAGCGTTCGATAGGGCCGAACCTGCATCGACACCCAGTGTCCATCGGTCGTTTGCACGCTCTTGTCGACGGGAACGAGGCTTTTCAGGACGGCGGCGACATCCTGTTCGAGCTCTTCGTAAACGAGGCGGTGTCGGAAATCGGAAATCACGCGGCCGACATCGGTCTTGCCGATGCTGAAATAGTCGTTCACGCGCGGAGTGAAAAACCTTATCTTCAGATTGGAGTCGAGGAACAACGTTCCGATTTCCGTCGCGGCGACGAGGTTTTCAAGGTCGTTGTGAGCCGTCGAGATCGCTTCCAGCTTGCTTTTCAGCTCGCTATTGACCGTCTGCAACTCTTCGTTGATCGACTGCAATTCCTCCTTGCTGGTTTCCAGCTCCTCCGCCGTCGACCGGTACTCCTCATTAATCGATTGCAGCTCTTCATTAGCCGCCCGCAAATCCTGAGTCGCTTGCTCATACTCTCTCCGACCGGCGCTAAGTCGATCTTGCGCCGCCGCAAGCTCCTGACGCAGCCGTTTGACTTCCGCCCGGCTGACCTCCTCGATTTCCGGCATTTCATCGGCGTGAGGAGCGACGCCGAGGTCCATGAAAAAGACCAGGGCCTGCCCGGAAGCCGATTGCCCGTCTTCTCTGTAAGGCGTCACGTGCAATGCAACGAGATGGGCGTCGCCATTGAAAGCGACAGGGATCGGCACGCTCAGCGAGGCCTCTTCCTTTTCGACCGCGCGCTGTAAGGCGAGTTTCAGATCGACCCGCAGCTCCGGGCGCACCTGAGTCGACAATTCGGAGCTGAAGGGCCCTTCAAGAGGCCTGAAGAAGCGGCCCGCATTTGGCGAAAGATGAAGTATCTTCGCTGAGCTGTCGACAAGCACGCTCGGCGGCGCATTTTTCTCGAGGGCGGACGCATGCGTATGGCCAACGCCGACCGGGGGCTCCGCAACGATCGGCTGCGACGGACGGTGCTCTATGGTCGAAAAGTCCGAAGCCAGATGCGGCAGCGGCGGCGTCACTTTTTCCGTTTGGCCGATAGAGAGATAGATGCGAGCGTCGCGATCGACGGGCACGAAAAGCGACTGGGCGGCGTCAATTGTCTCCGCTGATCCCAGGAAGACGTAGCCGTTCGGCTTCAGCGCGTAATGAAATAGCGCGCAGAGCTGCCGTTGAAGCTCCCGCTGCATGTAAATCAGCAGGTTGCGGCATGAGATCAAATCGATCCTGACGAAAGGCGGGTCCTTTAACGCGCTGTGCGAAGCGAACAGGATGAGGTCGCGCAGTTCTTTTTTTACGCGGTAGAAAGTTTCGTCCTGCACGAAAAAGCGACGCAGGCGCTCCTCGGAGACGTCGGCTTCGATCGACCTCGGATAGCGTCCCTCCCTGGCGGTTGCGAGCGCGAGTTCGTCGATGTCGCTGGCAAAAATCTGCATGAGCGGATGAACGCCGCGACGCGCGGCCTCCTCCAGCAACAATATGCCGATGCTGTAAGCCTCCTCGCCGGTCGCGCAACCTATGACCCAAACTCTCACCGGCGTTTCGTCATCCAGCCTGTCAAACATCGGCTTGATGACCTTTTCCACCAGAGCCGCGAAGGCGTCGGGATCGCGGAAAAACGAGGTGACGGAAATCAGAAGGTCCGAGAAGAGTTCGAAGACTTCGTTCTTGTTCGCCTGGAGATAGTGGTAATAATCGGCAAAGCTTCCTTTGCGGACGACCTGCATGCGCCGCGCCAGCCGGCGCATCACTGTCGGCCGTTTGTAATTGGAAAAGTCATGTCCTGTGCGTCGGCGCAGCAGCGCGATGATCTGTCGGAGATTTCGTTCCGTATCTTCCTCGTTTTCAGCGCGCAGGGCCAACTGGCTGCGCCTGATCTCCGCGATGCGCTCAACCAGTTCCACGATCGGGCCCACGAAATCGACGACTCCGGTCGCGATCGCGCTTTCCGGCATCATCGGGAATTCCGCGTCTCCCGGCTCCTGCGCGAAAACGACGCCTCCGGCCTCTTTCACAGCCCGGACGCCGAGCGTGCCGTCAGAACCGGAACCGCTCAGAAGAACCGCCATTCCGTCGGCTCTCCCGGCGGCGACGGACTCAAAGAACATGTCGATCGGCGAGCGTCGGCCCTTGAGTCCGGTGAAGGGCCGCGCCGTCAGATCGTCGCCATTGATCACCAGCTCGCGGTTGGGCGGAATCACATAGACGCAGTTTGGCTGGATCGTTACCGCCCCTTCAATCTGCTTCACCGGCATCCGCGTCTGGGCGGCCAAAATTTCACTCAAGGCGCTTGGATGATCCGGCGCAAGATGAACGATCACGACATAGGCCAGGCCCAAGTCCGCTCGGATATGCGAGAAGAAACTCTTGAGCGCGTTGACGCCGCCCGCGGAAGCCCCTAGCGCACATATAGGCGTGTTATTGGGTAGCCGATCGGCGTGGGGATCCGTCGCGTTCATGATTCCTCGCTGAAACATAACTCCTTATATTAAGAGCCGCCTTCGTCACTAGCGAGCGCTAGCGTGGCTGTGTCGGCCCGCCGGATTAGCGAGACGCCGCCCCTTTGCCGGTCGCGGCCTCCCGGCGCTCGGGCGGCAATCGAGTCGCTTTGAGGAACTTTCACGCTGTGAAGCGCTTTTGTCTGGGTGAAAAACATCATCGTAATCGCCGCGTCCGTCGGCGGGCTTCAGCCTTTGCGCAAGATTGTCGAGGCCCTCCCGGGCGATTGTCCTGCATCAGTATTCATCGTCGTCCACATAGGCGATCATCGGAGCGATTTGCCGACAATTCTTTCCTAGTCCTCCAAGCTGAGCGTATCTTTTGCTCGGGACGGTTCTCCGATCCAAGCCGGTCACATTTACGTCGCGCCGCCCGACGAGCACATGATTTTGGAGTTCGGGCGCATACGTTTAAATCGTGGGCCGAAAGTACACCACACGCGTCCCGCCGCCGATCCGCTCTTCATATCTGCAGCGAATGCTTACGGGGACCGCGTTACGGGCGTCGTCTTGAGCGGCGAGGATAATGACGGCGCTGAAGGGCTGCGAGCCATAAAGCAGCACGGCGGCCGGGGCGCCGTTCAGAAACCCGAGGAGGCGATTGATCCATCCATGCCGGAAACGGCTATCGCGAGAGACAGCCCCGACGCGTGTTTGTCCCTGGAGGAAATCGTAAAGCTGATGGAAGCCTGCGGAGCGACGGCGCCGACCGCCGGCGGCAATTCCGCGAAGCTCGAGGATCGACGCGGTTGACGCGCCGGGAACATGCGACGCCGACCAGCGAGTCGGCGCCCGCGCAGGGGCTTTGCGAGACCGCCTACTTCGTCAATATGAGCTTATTGTTCGCCGTGATGCGAAGCCGATAGCGCTCCCCCGCATGAATGATCGTGGCCTCCCGTCGCGGACCAAGCAATTCCTGCGATTCTATTTCGAGCGGCGCGACCGCGTTCCCGGCTTCCGATCTCGGCGCGATCGGTTCTCCGTGACGCGGCGCCTTTGGTTGTTTCTCCATAAATGACACACATCAAACAGGCGCCGCGCGCCCGTCAATAACAGGCTTTCTTCCTTGGAAGCTTTCTATGTTTGGAAGAAAGACGTCTAATCGAACATTGCCGGTGTCCAGTTCGTCTGCTTTGGAACATTTCTATTCGCTTAACGCCGGAATTGACTTCTGGGCGCAACTAATCTGGAAATTTTCCAAGTCCAACAACCGGAATTTCGCTTGAGCGTGTCTCCGGGTCCGTCCTAGAAAATGAAAATATATTTAAGCGATCAGCAAGCCAGCCAAGGCGGAACGCCGAGCCAGCCAGCAAACGCTGCAATATCCGCATGACTGGAGGGTGCCAAGTGAAACACGTTCGCGGCTCGATCAAATCCCCATTATCGCTGAGAAGCATACGGCCGACGCCGCCGGGCGCGTCCTTACGGGACGGATCGGCCGTCGCAGCGCTCGGCGTCGCCGCCTTCATCTCCTCATCGGCCGGCGGCGCCCTCGCTCAGGATTCGTCCACGACGCTGCCGCCGGTCAAAGTCGACGCCCCGCGCGAAAAGCCCCGGCCGGTCGTCGTTCCCGCCAAGCCGAAACCCACGCCGGTCACGGTCGCGAAACCGCAGTCGGCGCGTCACCCGGCGCAGACTCAGGCGTCGACAGGACAGCGCCGCTCCGGCCCGAGTTCAGCCGCAGCGTCGGCGGGCGGGCGGGGCGGGGGCGCGCCGAACGCCGCCCCGCTTCCGATCTTCGTCGCCGCGGCGGATGCCGACCCTTACGCCGATCCGGTTGCGCCCTATCGCGCCGTTCGGCTGCAATCCAATAAATTCACGCAGCCGATCATCAATACGCCTCGCACGGTTACCGTTCTCACAAAGGAAGTCCTGCAGGACAAGAACGCGACGACCTTGCGTGAAATCGGCCGCAGCACTGCGGGCGTGACGCTCGGCACGGGCGAAGGCGGCAACGCCTTCGGCGACCGCTTCTTCATTCGCGGCTTCGACGCGCGTAACGACATTTTCATCGACGGCATTCGAGATCCGGGCGTCAGCATTCGCGAAAATTTCTACACCGAGCAGGTCGAAATTCTGCGCGGTCCCGGCTCGACTTTCGCGGGCCGCGGCACCGCGGGCGGCGCCATCAATATCGTAACGAAGCAGGCTGGCGAGCGCGACTTCACCGATCTGAATTTCATGGGCGGCTTCTCCGACCATACGAAACGTGTGACGCTCGACGTCAACAGAGCGATCACGCCGTCGCTCTTTGTCCGCCTTAACGCCATGTATCAGGACGCCAATGTCGCCGGACGCAGCTATGTCGTCGACGACCGCAACGGCGTTGCCGGCTCCGTCGTCTACAAGCCGATCGAAGGGCTGACGCTGACGGCGGAGTATAACCACGTCTATCTGCGCGGCCTGCCGGATTTCGGCGTCCCCTATAACCGCATCACGAACCGGCCCTTCACCGAAAACTTCGTGCCGCGCTACACGTGGTACGGCTTCCTCGATCGCGACTTCCAAAAATCCCAGCAGGATTTCGGCACCTTCACCGCGCAATACAAGGTCTCGGAAAACGTCACGCTCAGCAGCAAGATTCGCCAGGGCCGGTCTGTCCTGGACTATATCGGGACGCTCGCGCAGAGCCCCAACTTCTTCGCTGCGACGGTGAACCTCAGCCCGCAAAGCCGCAATCAGGTGACGTCCGTCCTGGACAACCAGACCGAGGCGGTCGTCAAGTTCGACACCGGCCCGGTGAACCATGCGGTTGTGACGGGCGTCGAATTCTCGCGTGAGCAACTCACGCGCGACACTTATGCCGGGCTGCAATCGGAACTCAATGCGCCGGGCTCCAATCCCAGCATCCCCGGCAATCTTTATCTTCCGCCGACCTACCTGCCCTTTGGGCGCCCCTACCTGAACGGAAACCCGACGCGCATCGCCGTCGACACCGCATCCGGCTATGTGATCGAGACGGCGGACTACCAGAACACCGTTATCGCAAACGCAGGCGTCCGGTACGACGACTACACAATCACGAGCCGGAACGAGACCTACACGACCTTTGCGGCGAATCATTCCGGGATGGTCAATTACAATGCCGGCCTGGTCGTGAAGCCGCTGCAGAATGTCAGCGTCTACGCCGCTTACGCGACGTCGAGCAATCCCGTCGGCGCCGAGCTGGACGGAAGCGCGGCGAACTATGGCGGACTCTCGACCGCCGCCCAGATCTTCCCGCCGCAATATAACCGCGCGAAGGAAATTGGCGTAAAGTGGCAACTATTCGAGCATCTGCTCGCCACCGCGGCCCTGTTCCGGACGGACGTCACGGGGGCGCGCGAGGTCAATTCCGGCGTGACCACCGGCAACGCGGCCTATTACGTTCAGGGTCTCGACCTGGAGCTCGCAGGCAACATCACGGACAAGTGGAGCGCGATCGGTGGTCTTGTCCTGATGGAATCCAAGGTCACGAGTTCCTACGCGCCGACGAATGTCGGGCTGCAACTCGCCAATGTCGCCCATCAGTCGTTCAGCATGCTCTCCAAATATAAATTCGGAGACCTCCTCGGCTTTGACGCGGACGTGCTGGAGTTCGGCGGCCAGGCGATCTATCGGTCGAAAGTCTATGGCGGCAACAATCTCGTCGCCAATGGCGGAACGAACTTCAACGCTTTCGGCTGGCCGGCGCCGACGGCTGCGAATCCGTTCGTCAACGTGCCGACGATCCTGCCGTCCTACTGGCGCTTCGACCTCTTCACGGAAGCGAAAATCGGTCCGTATGCGACGCTGAAGTTCTCGGTGCAAAACATCTTCGATCGCACCTTTTACGATGCGTTCTATCAGACGGCCGCGCCCTTCGTGCAGATCGCGCCCGGACGCGCGGCCTATCTCGAAGCCCGCGTGAAATTCTAGGAGGCGCGTCGATGCTCGCCCATGTTCCCAGCGCGCTTGGCAAGGCTGATATCCTTCGTTTGCGCGAGGCGCTCGCCGGCGCGTCTTGGGAGGACGGCGCGTCGTCGGGCGGAGCGAGCAAGACGGCGAAGCGAAACAGCCGGGTGCCGCCCGACTCTGAATTGTCGCGCAAGCTCGGGTCGGCGGTGGCGTCGGCTCTGCTCGCCAGTCCGGCCTTCGTCGCGGCGGCGATCCCGCTGAGAATTTTCCCGCCTCAGTTCGAAAGATATGAGGCGGGGGATCGCTACGATCCGCATGTCGACAACGCCGTGCGCGGAGACGCCGTGACTGGCGCGCGCATCCGCGTCGATCTCGCGGCGACGCTGCTCTTGTCGGCGCCCGAGGAATATGACGGAGGCCACCTTATCGTCGAAGATATTTTCGGGTCCCGCGAGTTCAAGCCGCAGGCCGGCGACGTGGTGCTCTTTTCCGCGGGCAGCCTGAACATGGTGACGCCCGTCGTCCGCGGGGAGCGCCTCGCGTCTTTCATCTGGTTGCAGAGCATGATCCAGTCAGACGAGGCGCGCGACATCGTCTGCGATTTGGACGCGGCGATACAGGACCTCTCGCAGCGCGTCGACGTCGGCGACGCCGACATGCGCAAGCTTTCGACGGTTTATCACAACCTCATCCGCATTTGGGGAGAAGCGTAGGCGCCCATGCTGATCTGCATCCCCGAAGTCCTCAGCAAGCAGCAGGTCGCTTTTTTCCGCGAAACCATGGCGGCGGCGGATTGGGAGGACGGCCGTGCGACCGCCGGCTCGCAATCTTCGCTGGTGAAGAACAATCTCCAATTGCCGCAGGACGGCGCGGCCGCGCGGGAATTGGGCGAGCATGTCTTGCAGGCCCTCGCCAATTGTTCGCCCTTCGTTTCGGCGGCTCTTCCGCTCAAGGTCTTTCCGCCGCTGTTCAATCGCTATG
This sequence comes from Methylocystis sp. JAN1, assembly GCF_052186135.1. Classification (GTDB taxonomy): domain Bacteria; phylum Pseudomonadota; class Alphaproteobacteria; order Rhizobiales; family Beijerinckiaceae; genus Methylocystis. The sequence continues at coordinate 1,747,949 of NZ_CP181499.1, forward strand.
GCGTTGGACACAGTTTCGGGCTTCACGTCGACAACGCGATTCGCGGCGTTCCGGGAACTGCGATCCGGATCCGCACGGATCTTTCCTGCACGCTGTTTCTGTCGGAAGCGGAGGATTACGACGGCGGCGAACTCGTGATTGAGGATCGCGTCGGGCAGCAGGAAGTCAAGCTTGCCGCAGGCGATCTTGTTCTTTACCCTTCAACGAGCCTTCACTGCGTGCGTGAAGTGACCCGCGGCGAGCGCGTCGCATCCTTTTTTTGGCTGCAAAGCATGATCCGGGACAATGTGGCCCGCGCTTTGCTGTTTGACCTCGACCAGGCGATTCAGTCCTTGAGCAATCGACTTGGCGCAGGCGACCCGGCTTGCGTCCGGCTGACCGGAATCTATCACAACCTCATTCGGATATGGGCGGAAGCATGAAAATCACGTTGCGTTCGGCGTTCCTGGGAATGCTTTCTCTTGAGGGCTTCGTCTCCACGGGTTGGGCTCAGGGCGCTCCAGTCGCTCACGCCGTCGACGCCGCCATCGCGGCGACCAAGCCTCACGATCTTTCGGTCTGGACGATGTTCTCCAACGCGGACATCATCGTTAAAATCGTCATGATCGGCTTGCTGCTGGCGTCGGTCGGAGTCTGGACGGTCCTGATCGCCAAGACCATCGAATTGAAGCGGGCGCGTCAGCGCGCCATCGACGCCATCGCAAAACTCTCCGAGGCGCGCGGACTTTCGGAAGCGCGCCTCGCCTTGGGCAAGGGCGATCGCTTGACGACCGCGCTCCTTTCAGAGGCGACGCGCGAGCTGAAGCTTTCCTCGGACATTCTCGCCGGGTCCGGAGTCAGAGAGCGCGTCGCCTCCTGTTTCGCCGAAATCGAGCGCGCCGAGGCGCTGTCGATCAAGCGCGGCACGGGGTTCCTGGCTTCCGTCGGCTCCACCGGCCCGTTCGTCGGCCTCTTCGGAACCGTGTGGGGTATCATGAACAGCTTCATCGGCATTTCGAAAGCGCAGACGACCAATCTGGCCGTCGTCGCGCCGGGCATTGCGGAAGCGCTTCTCGCCACCGCCATCGGGCTCTTCGCGGCCATTCCCGCCGTTCTGATCTACAACCATCTCGCGCGCCAGACCGGCGCCTATCTCGAACTCGTCTCCAACGTTTCCGGCGAATTGCTGCGCATCGTCTCCCGCGATCTCGATCGCGGCCATCACGCCAGCAAGATCCACGCGGCGGAGTAAAGGACATGGCGGCGCATCTCGGCAAAGGCGATCTTCAGGAAACGCATGAGATAAATGTCACGCCCTTCATCGACGTGATGCTGGTTCTGCTGATCATCTTCATGGTGGCGGCGCCGCTCGCCACCGTCGATCTTCCCGTGGATCTTCCGGCCTCCAACGCCGCGCCGCATGAGAAGCCGGAAAAGCCGGTCTATGTGACGATCCAATCCGATCTCGCGCTGGCGATCGGCGATACGCCCGTCAAGCGCAACGACCTCGTCGCGACGCTGGAAAGGCAGCTCGGAGACAAGAGCAAGCGCATCTATCTGCGCGCCGACAGCGCCGTGCCCTATGGCGAGATGATGGCGGTGCTGGAGCGGCTGCGCGCGGGCGGCTTTCTGAAAGTTGCGCTGGTCGCCCTCGACGCGGGCGGCAGAGATCCGAGCGCTGTGAAATGAGCGGCGCGACGGCTCTCCAAAACGAAACGCCGAACAACAAGCTCTGGAGCGTTGCGGCGTTTTGCGCGATCCTTCTGCATGTCGGCGGCGCGGCGACGGCGCTCCTCACCCTCCGCGGCGACATCGAAGACGATGCGAGCGGCGCGCCGGCGATCGAGCTCTCGCTCGAGCCCGTCGCCGCGCGCGAGACGGAGCCCACCGATCTCCCGCCCGGCCCCGTCACCGACGAATCCGCCGCCGCCGCGCCTTCCGTCGCTTCCGCCGAAACGAAGGAAAGCAAGGAAGAAAAAATCGCGCGCACGGAGGCGGAGGACGCCGAATTGTCGCGCGACGCGAAGCCGGACAAGCCGGTAGAGGATGAGAAGTCGCGACAGGCCCAGCAGGTGGTCTCGAGCGAATCCGCCGCTTCCGAGGCGACGGCGCCGCCGAAATCGGAGGCCGCCAAAGTCGCCGACCGCCCGGCGGCGCCCGTACAGGGCGCCGACGCCGCGGCGAACGCCGTCAAGTTGACATGGCAGAAGGCGCTCATGGCGCATCTCAACCGCGCCAAGCGCTATCCGGCCGGCGGCGGCAGACGCAGCGCGGAGGCCAGCGTCCACTTCACCCTGGATCGGCGCGGCCACGTCCTCTCCTACAACATCAAGCGCTCCTCCGGCCTCCCGGCCTTCGACGAGGCCGCGCTCGCAATGATGAAAAAAGCGGACCCGGTGCCCCCGCCGCCGCCGGTGATCGCAGACGAGAACCTGTCTTTCGAAGTGCCCGTGCAGTTCAGAGCGGACCACAGATAGCCTGACGCGCTTATATAAGGCGCGCGCCCGAACGGCGGCGGCAAAGAGGAGGCCCGCCTTTTCCTCCGCCCTCGTTGGGCGTTTTCCCGGAGAGCGGAAGGGAGAAGGCGTTACGGCGGGAGACGATGGCGCCGTCCGTTTTCGCGGCGGCCACGGCCGTATGGGGCTTTTATGGATGCATAACGACTGCCCCGGAAAGCAAAACGCCCCGCGCTTACATCCGGCGTCGGGGCGTTTCTCTTGCCGACGTCTCCGTCAGCTTGATCAGCAGTTTACCCATGTGATTCGGCGGAAACAAGGCCATCCAAATTTTTCTTTTCCATTGGTTAGCGAATGGCTGCGCCATAGCCGGATCATTATTCAGTTTTCGCTTCTGAAAAAATGCGCGGCGCCGGCGTCAGAGGTCGATCCGATCCGAGATTTTCACCCGCATTTTCAGACATGGCCTTTGTTCCCGTCGGGTGGCGTTACATGCCGTTTATTTTCAACTTGGGAAAGACGTGAGTTTGTGGTTATATAATTACGCTATATAACGATGAGCCCAATCCAGACGGAGCGCACTCATGAGCGGACGGAATGAAGAGCAGTCGCCGAGCGCAATCCTCGCGGAAACGGCGCCGGGGTCAGTCGATTTTGGCGAGCGCGCAAGCGTCGTCACCCGCGGAGTCGCGCTGGAAAATCGGTCGGCGCTGATTCATGTGCGCTTCCGCCCCGATGGGACGGTGTGGGAGATCGCAGAGCGTCCGGCGGGATTGTCCGGCGAGGAGTGGTTCAAACGGCTCTGCGCGCGTGTGGGCGACAGATTCCAGGCGCGGTGCGGCGGACGCGGGATGTTCCGCATATCCGGCGATGAACTGGAAGCGCTCAAGGCCTCGCAAACGCATTGAAGCTGGCGGCTTCTCCGCTACGCCCTCCAAAACCCTATGCATGCGCGATGGCGTCGAAAAGCGACGCCGCTTCGGCGAGGTCGAAGTCGGGGATCGTCGCCGGCGCCAGCGGGTCGCCGCCTCTCAGCCAGGCGTCAAGCAACCCGGATGAGCCGCACGCGATTCTCAAGCCCTGGGTCAGCTCATATAGTCCCCAGGCCAATCGCGCCTGACGCACCGCATTCAGCATGGCGTTCTGCACAAGGCTTCGCACAACGAGATGCGGCGTGGAGACGGCCGGTTCTTCGCCTCCGCCCTCGGCGGCGGAGACGCAGGCTTCCCTGTCCAGGGCGGCATGGCCCCTGCACGCGAGCGGGCGCAGCCGATAGGCGAGACAGAGATCATTTTCTATCAGAGGGCAATAACGCCTCGCGGCCATTCGCTCAGCCTCGCCGAGATTGCCGATCGCCTGGGCCGTATCGGAGATCCGCTCGGCGAGTCTGACGTTGCGCGCCGCGAAGGCCTGCGTATTCGCGTCAACGAACCGCGCCAGAAGAAAAATCTCCGGCGCAGTCGCGACAACCCGAAGCCGGCAGCAGGCCGCGCACTCGCCTTTGCAGGCGATTGCGGGCGCTCCTTCCGATTGAAGAGTCACATTCTTCTCGAAACTGTCGAAAGCTTGGGCGCAGAGCGCCGCGACGAGGTCGGGTCGCTCCCAACGCCCTGCGATCGTTGCGCCGAAAGCTCGTGTGGTCGCCTGAAAGAAGGAGGCGGGCCCGGCATCTTCCATTCTTTGGCGCTCCCGTGCCGCCTCGCTGGGAGGCTCTGAACCTATAGCAGATTTCGCCGATTGCTGTTGCGCGGCGCCGACTTTATATGCTCATCGCGCCGAGCTTCGTAATAGCCTTGAATGGGGGGAAGCTTGAAAAAGGGCGCCACGCGCGTGACGCCCCATCCTTCCTGAGCCGTTAGAACGTCGCCTTGACCGCGAGATACATGTTGCGGCCGGGCTCCGGGAAGCCGTTGGTCAGCAGGTAAAGCTGGTCGAACAGGTTGCGCACGCCCGCCGTCAGCTTCACGTTCGTCGTCACCTGATAATCCGCGTTGAAGTTCGTGAGGAAATAAGCGCCCGTGCGGTAATAGGCGTTGGTGTTCGGCACGACCGTCCATCGGCTGCTCGCCATTTCGATGTTCGGCGTGAGCGTGATTTGCGGGATCGGGCGATAGCCGGCATAGAGGAAGAGCTTGATGTCCGGCACCCCGATTGGCTGGAAAAACGGAATATATGGCGCGTAGACGCGACGGCGCATGACAGTGAGATTGCCGCCGAGCGAGAAATCCTCGCGCGGCTGATAATCGGCCGAAACCTCCGCGCCGGAGAAGCGTCCGGAACCCACATTCTGGGATTGCGTGACGTTTAGTCCATAGGCTGGAACCGGCACGTTCTGAATCAGATTCTGGACCCAGCTATGGAAGATATCGATTGATACGCGCGCATTCGGCGCGATCTGGCTGGACCAGCCGAGATCGTAATTGACCGCGCGCTCGGGCTGCAGGGCGGGATTTGACGTGGCGCCGCCGAAGCGGGTGCTGAAGCGCTCGAACAGCGTCGGAAAACGGACGCGGTCGGAGACGTTGAAGTAGATGCGATTGTTTTCCTTTTCGTTGTAGCGCCAAATGACGGCGCCCTGATAGTTCGGCGCGCTCATGTCCTTGGGCGTATAGGTGATCGTGCCTTGAGGCAGCGCGAAGCCTTGCGCCTGCCGCAGATGGCGCCAGTCATAGCTGAAGCCCCCGACGAGATCGATGTCCCTGCGCGGACGCAAAGTGTTCTCGACCGCCGCCGAGTAAGTGTCTTCCTGGCTCGCGATTACCGGCTCGGCCGAGCAGGGAATATTGGCCCGGCATCCCTTGTTGTTGTTCTGGTAATTCACGCCGAAATTGTTTTGCCATTCCGTGTGCGTGTCGAGGCGATAGAAAAAGAGCCCTTTGAGCGTGTCGATGTCCCCGAATTGCGTCCCGGCTTCGATATCGGTTCCCAGCGCATAGTCCGAATAATAGCTTTGGAAGGACTTTGGGAGCGACTGGAGATAATAGCCCGGGTTGTCGTAGGAATAGAGGGAATTCTCGAACTTGCTCCAATAGCCCCGCGTCTTCACGTAGGAGGAGTCGCCGAGCTGCGTTTTGGAAAGGAAGTAGAGGTTCTGCACGTTCCAATAAGGCCATTGCCAGTAATTTTGCTGAGTGATCGGTTGATACACGTTCAGCGGCGCGCTCTTGACGCCCGATTGCCGGGAGAAGGTCAGCGAATATTCGTCGGTCGCGTTCGGCGTCACGCCGACCTTCGCGTTGACGTTGTAATCTTGCGTGTAGGATTGGTCGCGCATGCCCCAGCCCTGATTGGACATCCAGGCGCCGAAGCTCGCGGGAAGGACCCAGCCGTTGAACTTCTGCCAGGCCCCGCTGAGCTGGGCATAGTACAGATCGTTCTTCGTGCCGACGAAGCCGTAGTTCTGGACGCCCTGATAGGTTCCGTCGCGCCCGAGGCTGAGGCGGCTTCTCACTTCGCCCTCGACCTCCCGAGTAGGCTTGCGCGAAACGAGATTGATCTGGCCGCCCATGCCGCCGGGTCCGTCCAGCACGGAGACATAGCCCTTGGCGATTTGCACCTCGGCGATGTCAGGCGTCAGGAAGCGGGCGAAGTCGAGCCTGTTGTCGACGGGGAGATAGACGCGCACGCCGTCAACCGTCAGCGGAACCTGCCAGCGATCAAAACCGCGGACATAGATATTCTGTTCGTTGCGTTGGCCGCCGGTGGTGTAGGAGTTGACGCCCGGCGCGATATTCACGGCTTGGTCGAGCGTGTTGCGTGCGAAGGTCTCCGTCTGGCGATTGGTGATCGTATAGCCGCCGAAGTCGTCGGTATGCTGTTTCGGCGTCGGCGCGTTGTCGGCGTTCGATTCGACGGGCGCCGGAGCCGGAGTCGATGACCCGCCCCCGTTCGGAGCGGGCGCGCTCGGTTGTGCGACCTTTGTGGGCGTCGACAGGCGACGTTCGCCCACCTTGATCTGACCCAGTTCGAACGCCTTCGGCGCGCGCACTTCAATCGGCGGCAGCGGCGTTTGCGCGCTCGCCGCACCGGTTAAGGAAAGTAAGACTCCGCCGGACAAGGCGGTCGTAACAAGCAGTCTGGTCATCGTCAGTTCCCCAGCCCTAGAGAGAATTCAGAAAGGCGAGCAGCGCGTCGCGGTCAGCTTTTGGAAGACGCCGGAACCGGTCCGCCGCGTCCCGCGCTTCGCCGCCATGCCAAAGGATCGCCTCCACAAGCGTGCGCGCCCGCGCATCGTGCAGATAGTTGGCGCCGTCGCCGGCTTTGCCTGCGAGGCCGAGACCCCAAAGGGGCGGCGTGCGCCAATCGCGCGGGCCGGCGGCGTGATCTGCGCGGCCGTCGGCGAGGTCGTCGCCCATGTCGTGCAGCAGCAGGTCCGTGTAGGGGTGTATTTCCACGCCGTTCAGAGACGGCGCCTCGGCGAAATCGCCGACCTTCAATGTATCGCGATGGCAGGTCGCGCAGCCGAGCGCGCGAAACGCCGCTTCCCCTGCAATGACGGCGGGATCGCCGGCGCCGCGCCGCGCCGGAACGGCGAGCAAGCGGATATAGCTCGTTACGGCGGCGAGCTGCGTATTGGAAAGATCGGGCTTCGTCGAGCCCGCGCGAAGACAGGCCGCCTGGCCGGGCGCGCAGTTTTCGTCGGGAAAAAGAGAAGAAGTCACGCCGATGTCTTCGGCGAACGCGTTGGCGATCTGTTGCTTCAGGCTCGGTTGATTGGCCTTCAGGCCGAAGCGCCCGAGTCGGCGCGCATTGGCTTCGAAATCGAAGACGTAATTCGGTTTGCCTTTGCCGGAAAGAATCTCTGCCTCCGGGACGGCCTCCAACAACCCCAGGCCAAAAACCGGCGGCGCGTTTCTGACCGAGATTTTCACATTGGGCCCGATCTCGCCGTAAGCGAGATTACGAAAGGCCAGCTTCGGCCGGCGCAGCACGACCCGCTCGCCGTCGCCGAGAACGATCGGCGCATCTTCATAGGAGATCGCCGCTTGGCCTTCGCCGGCGACGCCGGGGACGCCTTCGGAATTGAGCTGAGCGCCGTAAGCGGTCCGCCATGCGCATCCGATCCCTCGACGCTCAGTCTCGCCACCATGTGCCGCGCAAGGCCGTTCTCCGCGTCGGGAGCGGCGCCGCGTCCGTTCTTCACATGGCAGGCGATGCAGGAAAGCCGGTTATAAAGAGGCCCGAGGCCGACGAGGTCCGGGTGGTCTTCCGACGGGCCGATGAGCCAGGCTTGCCGAAACAGGCCCGAGCCGCGGCGGAAGGCGGCCGACTGTGCGGCCTCGAGCCCCGCGAGCGGCTGCAAGAACGCTTCAGTCTGCGGCGCCTCCGTCTCGTAGCGGGACGCGGCGGCGAGCGTCAGGCCGACGACGATCAGCGCTGCGCGCTTCACGGCGCGACTCCGAGGTTTGTCAGGATGTCTCTCGCCTTGCGGCGCGCATCGGCGATTTCCTCGCGCCATTTGGCGACGGCCGCCTGATCGATCGCGTCTTTCGAGCCGAAGCGGCCAAGGAAAGAAACGTCGCGGGCCTCGGCGCTCGAAACCGGCATAAAGCTCGCGAGCTGACGCGCTTCGGCAAGGGCGTTCGCATGGGACGCGCTCGCTCCCTCCTTCTTCTCCGCCGCGTGGATCGCGCGCCACAGCGCTGCATTTTCAGCGTGGTTCTCGACGATTGCGAGGTCGAAGAGCAGCGTGACCAGCGGCGGGCGGCGACGACCGATTTCGAAGTCGTAGTCGAGGATCAGGTCGCGCGGGAGCGTGAAAGGATCGACAAGCGCCGCCGGCTTTTCGTCATAGGCGTCGGGACGCGCCGGGTGGCGCATGCTGTCGCGCTCCATCATGAGCTTCTGCCCATCTTTCGAGAGGGCGAAGTCGATGAAGGCCTGCGCCGCATCGGCGTGCTTCGTCGACGCCGTCATAGCGATATGTGCGGGGAGGAAAGCGGTGCGCTGGGGATAGATCATCTCGACAGGCGCGCCATTCGCCTTGGCGCTGGCCGCGAAAAAATCGATCGTAAGCCCAAAGACGGCCTTGCCCTCTCGCACTTGCGCGGTCACCAACGCGCCTTGATCAAGGAGCGTCGCCTCGCTGGCCATTTCGGAAAGAAGCGACCAGCCCCCGTCCCAACCTTCGCTTTGCAGAAAAATGTCGTAGAGCGCCGGCGAGAAGCCGACCTTGGCGGGGATTGGCATGACAAGGCGGCGCGCATGATCGGGACGCGCGAGATCGCCCCAGCGCTTCGGCGCCGAAAGCTTTTCGGAGGCGGCGAGCGGCGCGTTCATCACGATCCCGTAGCCGGCGATGTCGTAGGCTTCGAAGCGGCCCGTCGGATCGGAAATCTGCTGATTGGCGAGCTTGCCGGGCAGAACGGCGCGGTCGACCTTGATCGGACGAAACGCGCCGCGCTCCTTCAAGACCGCGAAATTGGCGAGCGTCGGCGCCCAATAGACGTCGGCGCCGCCCTGGTCTGGCTTGCTGAGTTCGAGAAGCGCGTCGCGGGACTGTTTCCACACATATTGCACGTGGACGTCCGGGCGTCGTTTCTCGAATTCCTGCTCGTAACGCGTCGTCAGCTCTTCGGGGAAGCTCGTGACGACGACGATTTTGCTTCCCTCGGCATGCCCAGGCGCGAGGGCGTGCGACAAGAGGATGGCTGAAGCGGTGAGGGCGATGCGCGCGGCTCGCGCGAGCGCTATGTTCTGTGTATACATAACAAAAATAAAATTCGTCCGAACATTACTGTCAATTAATAGACGGATGAAAATTTAGCCAGAAAGCCTGTTAGCTGCGCTTACGGTGAAATGTCTCCGCCGGTGTTGCGGCGACGCCACACATTATATATAGAACCAATATAGCGATAGGCTATCCTTGTGCGAGGTTGCGCCGTTTGCCGGGTTGGCGGCGCGGCAGGCACGTGCGCCGGCGACCGCGAGAATGGCGTCCTCTGACGCAAGCGCGCCCGCTCGGCTCCGTTCGCGTCCGGCGGGCCCCCGGGCGCGGCCGTCGAAGAGCTTGCGCGAATCCGGCGAAGTTTGATGAGGGATGCTGATGAGCCGCCGCCGAGCGGTTATTGGGATATTCCTTCCGATTGCCGCTGCGTTTCCCACCAGGCGGTCAGGGCCTTTACATGGGCGTCGACAAATTGGGAAAGATCTCCGGCGAAGCGATTCCATTCTCCCGCGACGGGCGGCGACACGGCGGTGATCACCGGGATATCCGCCATCATCGCCGCGCGAAAAGCGTCGCACAGACCGCCGCGGGCGGCTTCGAGCTTGCCGAATTTGCTCAGCACGACAATGTCGACGCCGCCTTGAATCGCGTCTTCAATGAAGCCGCAGGCCAGGGCGAGGCCGCTCGGATCCAGATTGCACGCCTCCGAGCCGGCGCCGAGTTTCTGGGTGATGGGATAGGTCTCGCCGGAGGCCAGATCCTGGATGCTGAGGCTCTTGCAGCGCTCTTCGTCCGTACATGAAGACACTTCGACGACGCCGGCGACACGAAGTCCCTGGTTCTGTAGCTGCCGGGCGAAGGCGAACAGAGTGCCTTGGATCAGGAAGCTCGGGGCGCCTCGAACGGCTGCGATGCGTTTCATGGCGAGGGTCGCGCTCAGTGCAGCGACGATTGCGGCATGATGGCCAAGCAGCGCCCCGGCGCCTTTTCGATCGCCTCGACGACGGCGGAAGCAATGGCGCGGCCACGCTCATCCGTGCCCGTCCAGGACGCTTGACGCCCGCGCGGGTCGATCTCGATGAGCTTGACGCTGGCGGGCGTCAGCGTCCCGTCCCGCGCGATCCCGCGAAGATAGCCGTCCATGGGCGCGCGGAGCGGGAATCCGTCCAGATAGCCGACAACATAATCTCGAAAGACCAGGGCGCCGACATCGAGCGGCGTGCGCCAGATCCCTTGACGGGTCGAATAGACGAAACGCTCCTTGCCGACGCCGCCGAGCGGGCGGGCGACGCCGTCGGCGAGGCGCGTCTCCCCTGTCGCAACGAGGTCGCCTGTCCGCTCCGGATGCGTCTCGATCGCGATGTCGCAGTTCCGGTGAGCGCTGAATTTCGGACCGACCCCGACGGCAAGTCTGGCGAGACCTCTCAGATCAGGCGTGACGCGCTGCTTCTGCATCCGCGCGTCCACGATGATCGTCGGCGTCCGAAGCGTTATGAGATCGGTGAGTTGCTGGTGCGTGACGGCGATCCGACCCGACGCAGCGAGCGTCTGGACGATTTCGATTGCGGATTCGGCGCGCTTGCCGACGATCCCATCGACTTCTGCCTTGTCGTCGTACAGCGCGTCGTGGAACGCCATGCCCCGCCGGATGACCGGCGGAAAGGGATCATGGCTCATGATCACCCGAAACCGCTCCCAGGAGAGTCGAACCGCGATCGCGGAAGCAATCTCATTCGTGCCGAGAACGATCGCATAAGGGTCCGTCCGATTTGAGAGAAAGCCGTGCGGGCAGAATGCGTCCATGCTGGGCTCCTTTCCGGCGGAGCCGAGCAAAGCGCGGGCCAAGCGATCCGGCGACGTTATATTGACAAAATATATACCGTTCGTCGCCATTCGGGCCGCAGGGCGTCTGATTGCGCACAATGTCAGTTCGATCGGAGCCATTTTGTGGGGAAATGAACAGGTCGACTCCATCGGTGACGGCCGGAAAATTGGGGGATAGGCGCTTCTTCGGGTGGTCCCCTGCCGGAAGTCGAGCGAGTTTCAGTCTCGCATCGGACAGTCATCCTGCTCGAAAAATATAAAGGTGCGACGGCGCTTCAGTTTGTTGACAAACTTCCCAAGGCAAGGACGCCGCCGCTACTTTGTCAGCAGCCTGGGGCGTCGCCCGCTGTTCAATGATACGTTACGTGGTCATAGAAGATATTACTTGCGGATTGTTATAGGGTTGAAGAATTTTCGATTCCCAACCAACGACCTTCGGGATTCTTCGGCTCACGAGCCTCTCTCTACCTGTCGATCTCCCCGAAGACGATATCGAGCGAGCCAACGATTGCGGAGACGTCCGCCAACATATGGCCGTTTGCAAGGCGATCCATCGCCTGCAGATTGGCGAAGGAGGGCGCCCGAATTTTGCACCTGTAGGGCTTGTTCGTTCCCTGCGAAACCAGATAGACGCCGAACTCGCCTTTAGGCGCTTCGACGGCGGCGTAGACTTCTCCCGCAGGAGCATGAAAGCCTTCCGAAAATAATTTGAAATGCTCGATCGTCGCTTCCATTGATCGTTTCATGACGTGGCGCTTGGGAGGCGCGATCTTGCCGTCTTGGATCATCACCGGGCCGCGGCCTTCCGGCGATTGCAGCTTCTTCAGGCATTGCTTCATAATCCGCACGGACTGGCGCATCTCCTCCATCCGCACGCAATAGCGATCATAGCAATCGCCGTGGGACCCTACGGGAATATCGAAATCGAGCGTCTCATAGCATTCATAGGGCTGCGCCTTGCGAAGATCCCAGGGAGCGCCGCACGCCCGAACCATCACGCCGGAAAAGCCTCGAGTCCAGGCCTCGTCGAGCGTGATCTCCCCGATGCCCGCATTGCGCTGTTTGAAGATGCGGTTTTGGCCAAGAATGCCGTCAAGGTCGTCGCAAACTTTGAGGAAGGGCTCGCAAAATGCGCCGATATCCTCCAGAAGCTCTGCCGGCAAATCCTGATGGACGCCGCCAATGCGGAAGTAATTCGCATGCATCCGCGCGCCGGAGGCGCGCTCATAAAACACCATGAGCTTCTCACGCTCCTCGAAGCCCCACAGATTAGGCGTCAAGGCGCCGACGTCGGAGGCTTGGGTGGTGATGTTCAAGAGATGCGAGAGCAGCCTGCCGATTTCGCAGAAGAGAACACGAATGAGCTGACCGCGTGGAGGCGCCGCAATGCCCAACAGCTTCTCGACAGCCAGACAGAAAGCGTGTTCCTGGTTCATCGGCGCGACATAGTCCAAGCGATCGAAATAAGGCAAAGCTTGGAGATAGGTCTTATCCTCGATCAATTTTTCGGTTCCGCGATGCAGGAACCCGACATGCGGATCGGCCCGAAGAACTACCTCGCCGTCGAGCTCGAGTATCAGCCGAAGCACGCCATGGGCGGCCGGATGCACCGGTCCGAAATTGACCATGAAGCTTCTTTGCGGATCGCCTTTCGCTACGGACCAGTTCAACGAGCCAGATCCTTGCAACAAAAACCGAGCGTCAGCACAAGGCGACGACAGCGCCGTGGATGCGGGCCTATTGCGCCGCCGGCCCGCTTTGGTTGTGCAAGCCTCCCGGCTGAGAGATCCCGCGCAGCGCCTCCCCGCTGGCGTCCACTTCCTCGCATGCGGCGATATCGCCTAGAGACACGATGCCGACCAAGCGTTTGTCGTCATTCAGGACAGGCAATCGGCGCAGCCTCTGTTCGCCCATATTTTCCGCAACGTCTTCAATGTCTTCTTCCTCGAAGCAGTATTTGACTTCTTCGGACATTACGTCCCGCACCTTTGTGGCTGGTCCTCTCCCATTCGCCACGCAGCGAATGGCGATGTCCCGGTCTGTTATCATTCCAACCAGGCGGTCATTCTCGGCTACCGGGAGCGCTCCGGCGTCAATCTCTCCCATTCTCTTTGCCGCGGATTCCACCGTATCGTCCGGGCTGACGAGCTTGACGTCTCGCGTCATGATTTCGAAGATTTTCATTGAGACGATTCCTCTTGCGAGAGACGCGACCGGCTCCGGTTGCTGCAAAAAACGCGGGCCTCGGCGTAGGGGCGCGGCAAAAGCCGGACTGAGAGATAAGGCCGTGCGCTACGGCGACAAAACCCCTGTAGCGGACGCCGGTTCCAAGGGGCTTTTTTGGTCCGTTCAAAGCCGGGCGCCGGCTCGGGGGATCGAGAAAGCGCTCCAAAGCAGATTTCGGCTGAAGCTGAAGAGCGAGCGCTGCTCGGCGAGCGTCACGTTGCGCGGCAGGAGAGAACCCCTACAGCCATAAGCGCGATTGCGACGGAGGAGCGCGACGTATTTTCGGCGAGCAACCGTTCAGGCACGCGTCGCCAGCATACGAATAAGCTCTTGATCTTGGCGGAAGAGGTGGGATTCGAACCCACGGTGGAGTTGCCCCCACGGCGGTTTTCAAGACCGCTGCCTTAAACCACTCGGCCACCCTTCCCCCGTCGTGATATAGCACGGCCGCGCCGTCGCGCGAGAGGGTTCCGACTGTGCCGTTGCACTTCGCTTATGGCTCCAATATGGACGCCGCCGCCATGGCGGGGCGTTGCCCCCGGTCTCGGCTCCTTGGGCGGGCGCGACTGGCGCGGTGGCGCTTCGTCGTCATGCCGTCGGGCTTCGCCAGCGTCGTCCCGGATCCGCGGACGAATGTCTACGGCGCCCTGTGGGACGTTCCCGTTTCGGACGTCATGGCGCTCGACCGCTATGAGCGGGTGGGGCAGGGGCTTTACGCCAAGAGGATGGTTCCGGTTCTTAAGGAGCCCTTCGGGGCTTCTCCCGCGCTGGCGTATATCGGCGCAGCCCCCAACCAGGGCGCGGCCTGGCCGGGCTATCTCGCCGATATCGTCGCGGCGGCCGAAAAGCTCGACCTGCCTGAGGCCTATATCGGCTATCTGTCGTATTTGCAGGCGGAACGTAAGAAAGGCCCGCGCGGATGAGCTCTAAAGCGCCGGTTGTCCATACGGTCGGGGAAATGCGCGCCTTCGTGCGGGCGCGGCGCGGGGCGGGCGAGCGCATCGGGCTCGTGCCCACCATGGGCGCGCTTCATGCCGGACATATTTCGCTCGTCGAAGAAGCCCGTCGCCACGCCGAGCGGGTGATCGCGACGATCTTCGTCAATCCCACGCAATTTGCGCCGGGAGAGGATTTCTCGCGCTATCCGCGCACGCTCGCGGCGGATCGCGAGAAACTCGCGACGGTCGCGGCGGATCTCGTCTTCGCGCCCGCCGTGGAGGAGATGTATCCGGCGGGCTTCTGCACGACAGTGACGCTCGAAGGGCCGGCCAGGGCCGATCTCGAGGATCGTTTCCGGCCCACGCATTTTGCGGGCGTCGCCACGGTCGTCGCGAAGCTTCTCAACCAGGCGCAGGCGGATGTCGCCGTCTTCGGCGAGAAGGATTATCAGCAGCTTCTTGTCATCCGAACGATGGCCCGGGATCTCGACATCCCGACCGACATTCTCGCCGGTCCGACTTTGCGCGATCCGGACGGCCTGGCGATGTCCTCGCGCAACGTCTACCTCTCGGCCGAGGATCGCGCCCGGGCGCCCGTCCTGCATCGCGCGCTCGCGGGCGCCGCGCGGCGCATCGCCGGCGGCGAGACCATCGGCCATGTGATAAGCGAGGCGCGCAAGACCATTGCCGGTGCCGGCTTCGAGATCGATTATGTCGAGGCTCGGCATGCGGAGACGCTCGCGCCCGTCTCGCGCCGCGAGGACGGGCCGATCCGCATTCTCGCCGCCGCGCGGCTGGGGGCGACGCGGCTCATCGACAATCTTGCGGTTCCCGGGAAATGAGCCGTCGCATCGTTCGTTTCTTCGTCACGGGCCGCGTGCAGGGCGTGGGTTTCCGGGATTTTCTGCTTCGAGAAGCGAATGCGCTCGCGCTCGACGGCTGGACGCGCAACCGTGCGGACGGCTCGGTCGAGGCTCTGGCCGCCGGGCCGGAGGCGGCGGTGGCGGCGTTCATCGAGGCCGCGCGGCGCGGCCCGTCCGCGTCGCGGGTGGACAATCTGCGCGAGGCGCCCGGGGAGGAATCGGAGCTTGCCGGCCTCGAAGGCTTCACAATGGCGGCGACGGCGTAGCTCGCGTCACGGCTCGTGCGGGCGCAACGGTTTCTGTCGTTCGAAGGCCAGATCTTCGCACTGTTTCAGATCCGTTCGGACCAGACGGAACGCCTTGTCGTCCGGGCCGAATGGATTTGCGACGGTGTCGTGGCGCTGATCCGTCGGTCCGGGCGCCCATAGATCGGCGCCGCCCGGAATCGTCATGACGACGGCTTGTCGCCCCACGAGAGCAAGACGCGTTTCCGCATCGCCCGGGCCGGCGCAGCGCGCCCCGCCACGAACCGAATCTCGCGGTTTTCCGCCTCCGCATTCGGCGACCGCCGTCAGCGTCTCGGCCCGGCCGCGAAATCTGAAGGCGAGCGTGACCTGGTACATGGGGGACGGGGTTGCTGGCGCGCGCGCGGCGACCAGGGCCCTCACGAAAGCGACTTGCTGCTGCGGATGCGCGGACAAATGCGCGTCGTCATATTCCCGGCTGAAGCAGGCGAAGGATTCGCCCTGTCGTTCGAGTGGACGACCCAAAAGTTCCGCCAGAAACCGGTTGCCCGCGTCGGCGCCAAAAGCCTGCGGCTTGGACGCGAGGATGGCGAAAGCAACGATCATCGTCAGTGATTGACGGCGCATGTCTCCCCCGGCGATTGCTTTACCGAACGGCCGCGATCATAGGAGGCCGTCTGCGATTCTCGATGCGCCGGCGCACAAGAAGAGGCCCCGCGAACCCGGACTCATGCGCTCTCAAGGGGCCCGAAAATGGGCGCAAAATTGCGTTTCAGCGCGGCGTCCACGTCCGCCATCGCGGCGGTGACGCCCAAATCTTTCAGGCTCGTTACGCCGAGATGAGCGTCACGCACGCCGCAGGGCGTGATGCCGGAAAAGTGGGAGAGGTCCGGCGCGACGTTCAACGCGATTCCGTGAAAACTGACCCATTGCCGCAGGCGCACGCCAATGGCGGCGATCTTGTCTTCCGCGGACTCGCCACTGAGCCCGCGCGGCTTGTCCGGGCGCCGCACCCAGACGCCGACGCGCGCCTCGCGGCGTTCGCCGGCGACGCCAAAATCCGCCAGCGTTGAGATCAGCCATGATTCGAGCCCGCAGACATAAGCGCGTGCGTCTCGCCGGCGGCGCGCGAGGTCGAGCATGACATAAGCCACGCGCTGGCCGGGACCGTGATAGGTGAACTTCCCGCCGCGTCCGGTTCGATGCACGGGAAAGCGGGCGTCGAGCAGGTCCGTGTCCTTCGCCGAGGAGCCTGCCGTGTAGATCGGCGGGTGCTCCAGCAGCCAGACGCATTCGGCCCCGTCGCCCCTCGCGATCCGGGCGGCGCGGTCCTCCATGAAGGCGACGGCCTCCCCGTAATCGACAAGCTCGCCGCTCACGCGCCATTCGACAGGCGGCGCGCCGGCCGGCGGCGCGAGCGCAGGGTCGAGCGAATCGCGGGGCAGGGGGCAGGAGGCGTTCATGCGGCGGGTTCGTCCTCGGAAGGCGCGCGGCCGGCGGCGCGCTTGATGTCGTCGATCTCGTCGAGCATGGCCTGAAGGGCGCGTATGGCCCGCTTTTCCTTGCGGGAGAGAGGTTTGTCAGGCTCGAAATGGTCGAGCAGAACCCGCAGCGCGTCGCCCATGCGGCCGAGCTGCTTGCCATAGCTGCCGACATTGTCCAGCACCTTTCCCTCCACTTCCGGCGCGCTCGAATGGCCTAACTCGACATTTAGGAAGGCGAAGCGGTTCCCGACAGCGCCGAAATTCGTCCAGGGCGCGACGCTGAAGGGCACGTCGCCGGAGAGAGGAAGCTTGAAAATCGCCAAGAGAATCTCCCAGTTTCAAGGGCAATCGCGCTTCTCTACAGCATTTTTCGCGCCGCGGCGCCCTTTCTTGGGAGCGCCCTTGTCATCGCCCGGTCAATTTGTTACAGGCTGCGCGCCGGCGCTTCGCAGCTATGCGGTGAGCGCCCTTTGCGGTCGTGGCGGAATTGGTAGACGCGCTAGCTTGAGGTGCTAGTTGGGCAACCAGTGGAGGTTCGAGTCCTCTCGACCGCACCAAGCCTTTTCGGGTTTGATGCGCCTTTCTTGAGCGCCATTCGGCGCGAAGCTTTCCCAAAGGACTGTCTGGCTTTCTCCCCTAGCAACGCTCCCCGGGGATACGTGACCGACTGCGCGTTTCGCGGGTCGGGGCGCAGGCTGCGGCCGACGCCCTTGACGCTGGCGGCGCCCGGCCGAAATCGAGGTCTGGCGGCAAGCAAATCCGAGGGAGCGCGCCCGATGGAATATAAGACGTCCATCCGCCAACGTATCGAGGCGATCAACGGGGTGAAGCGGACCTGGTTCGAATGGACCAGCGCTGAAAGAACGGATGCGAAGCTGCTGGTGGTCGAAGTGGATTTCGACACCGATCCCAATTCCGCCGGCTATAGCGACAGAGCGATCGCAGCAATCGGCCAGGCCTATGAAGACGTGTTGCAAGAGGGGCTGCAAGACAACAGGCCCGTCCTCGTCTCCGGAATTCGAATTGTTCCGATGCACTGAGCAGATCGCCTTTTCGACAAGGGCGCCGTCTTGCCTGGACTTCCGGCCTGCAAAGCTAAGCTTTCGGTCTGGCTTAGTAAGGACACATTTACCCTTCCAAATCGCGTGTCGGACAGGCGCACAGAGAGAGCCTTGCGCGGCTCCGCGCCCGTCGCGCGAGGGGGGCGATGGCCGGGGAAAACATGGATCCCGGCGTTAAATGGTTTCGCGGCGCGAAGCGCCGGGAGCGCCAAGAGGCATGCGTTCACGCGCATCCCTATCGCCGCGAGCCCCTGCCCGGAGTGAAGAGTATGAGCGTATCTTTCGATCACCGCCGTCGCCATGGCGACGACGAGGAGGGAGCGACCCGGGGACGCCAAGGCGACGAGGGCTCCCTGTGGGGCTTCGCCTATGACCGCGTCGAGGGCGTCGTCCATCTGACCCTCGCTTTCACCATCGTCGGCGGCGCGGCCGTCATCCTCAGCTCGGCCTTGTTCAGCCCGGGCGCGCCGCTCGGCGGACCGCTCGAGAAACCCGCCGTCGCGAAGCAGGCCAAACCGGCGCCCGCCGCCTCCGTAGCGGCCAGGGAAGCGGTCCCGCCTACTCCCGCGCAGGATCCGCCGGCGCCCGTCGCCGCAAAGGATCCGCCGCCGCCCGTCGCGCCGACCCGGCAGGCCGAGCCCGCTCCTGCGGCGCCGGCGGCCGACCTCTTCCTGGATGCGCACCCCATGACCGAGAGCGCGGCGCCGGCGGCGAGCGCGAGCGCGCCCGAGCCGCTCGCCCCGCCTTCCGCCGACATGCGCGAGAAACTCGTCGCGCGCCAGGACGCCGCGCCCGCGCCCGCGCTGGGGCCGCAAATCCAGGAATCCGGCTCGCCGCCGCCGGAGGCGAGCGCCTACCAGGCTGCGCCCGCGAATGCCGGGGAAGCCAGGGAGGAGGCGCCCGACGTCCCGGCGAAGGCCGTGGCGGAGGCCCCCAAGGCGGAGGAGGGCGGGCGGATGGCCAAGTGCTATCTGAAGCTTTCCGGCCGCGTGCAGAACAGCGGCTCCTGCCGGGTCGATCACACCGGCGAGAATGTGATCTTCCATCTGCCCGGCAAGCCGCTCGAACTCGCCCATGATCGCGGGCGCGTCTGGACGGCGACGCTAGGCGGCCGCAACCTCGGCAAGGTCTACAAGAACAAGGACGCCCCGTGCTGGGGCGCCAAGGGCTTCTACGCCTGCGAGAACGGCTGATTACTGCTCCGCGGCCGGGGGATGGGCGTGATCCTCTTCCCCGGCGCCGTCGCCGTGCGAGCGGCCGGGCGCAGCGTGCTTACCCGCAAGCGTCTTGGCGATGATGGGCTCGGTCGTCGAGGTCCAACCCGGACCCGCCGCCATGAGGGCCGTTTCGCCCTCCCCCGGGACAATATGCACGAGCCTGTAGCCGCGCGCCTTCAACTCGCGCAGAAAGTCCGGCAGCATCGCCGCCGTCTGCGCCTTGGAATCGTGGAAGAGCACGATCCCCTTGCCCTCCTTCTCCAACCGTTTCATCACGAGTTCGAGCTCGCCCTTCGGTGACATGGGCGACCAGTCGGACGCCCAGAGGTCCGAGCCGAAAATCGTGTAGCCCTTGGCTTCGAGATAAGCGACGAGAGACGGCGTGTCTGCAAAGCCGGGGAAGCGGAAGAAAGGCGCGGCCCTGCCGCCCGACGCCTTCTCGACGGCCTTGATTCCCTTTTCGATATCGGCCTTGGCGTCGCCGTCCTCCATGAGCCGCAGCGTATTGCCTGGATGGCTGTAGGAATGGTGGCCGATGCTGTGGCCTTCATCCGCGGCGCGCATGACGACGCCCGGCGCGCTCTCGGCGTTGTGGCCGATGACGAAGAAGGTCGCGCGCGCGCATTCCTTCGCCAGCGCGTCGAGCACCTTCGCTGTCGGCGCCGCCGGCCCGTCGTCGAAGGTGAGAACCACTTCGTGATCCTGCAAATCGAGCGTGCGCGGATAGCTCTGCAGGCCGACGGCGGTTCCTTTCGGCCCGATCGTGACGGTGCGCGAAACGCCAAGCGAATCCGGCCCGCAGTCGCGCGCAAATGCAGGCGCCCCCGCGCAGGCGAGCGACAGCAGGGCGTAGAACGGAGCGCGGGAAAATTGGGTCATGACGGTTTTGCCGGTTTGCATCCGCGCGTGCGCGGGTTAAGGAGCCTCAAGTCTGTATCGGGAATCGGCATGCCACTCGACCATGATGAAACGGCGGCGGGCGCCGAACCCTTTCGCGACGAGAGCGGCGGTTTCGACGCCGATTTCGTCTTCGAGGTCGAGGCGGCGGTCGCCTTGGGCGACTCGGCCAGAGTCCATGAACTCGTCGGGGATCTTCACGAGGCCGATCTCGGCGCGCTTCTCGAACTGTTGAGCCACGAGGCGCGCCCGCGCCTTGTCGAGCTGATGGGCGCGGATTTCGACTTTACCGCGCTCATGGAGGTGGGTGAAGCCACCCGCGAAGATATTCTTGAGGAGCTGCCGGTCGAGACGTTGGTCGAGGGCGTGCGCGACCTCGAAAGCGACGACGCCGTCGCCATTCTGGAGGCGCTGGAGCCGGAGGAGCAGGCCGAGGTTCTCGAGGCGCTGCCCGCGCAGGACCGCATCGTTCTTCGCCGATCGCTCGATTACCCCGAAGGCTCCGCCGGCCGCCTGATGCAGACGACGCTCATCGCCGTGCCGCCATTCTGGACCGCGGGACGCGTGCTGGACTTCTTCCGCGAGACCGACGGCGACGCGCTGCCGGACAGTTTTTTCGAGGTTTTCGTCGTCGATCCCGGCTACCATCTTCTGGGCACGGTCTTTCTCGACGCGCTGGTGCGCGCGAGGCCCGGCGCGCGGCTCGACGAGATCATGCAGGCCGACCGCCGCCGGGTGAAGGCGACCGAGGACGGCGCCGAGGCGGCCCGTCTCTTCGAGCGTTACAATCTCGTCTCGGTTCCCGTCGTAGACAGATCCGAGCGGCTGGTCGGCGTGCTCACAATCGACGACATCGTCGATGTTATTCAGGAGCAGGCTTCAGAGGAGATCAAAGCGCTCGGCGGCGTGAACCCGGAAGAAGAGCTGACCGACGATTTCTGGTGGATTGCGAGAAGCCGGTTCGCCTGGCTTTTCATTAATATGCTGACTGCTTTCATCACCTCGACGGTGCTCAAGACATTCCAGTCCCAGCTCGAGCAGATGGTGGCGCTGGCCGTGCTCGGACCAATTGTGGCGGGGCAGGGCGGCAACTCCGCGACCCAGACCATGACGGTGGCGGTTCGCGCCCTCGCCACGCGCGAGCTGAACCGCGCGAACGCGCTGAAGATCATTTTTCGCGAGCTCGCCATTGGCGGCGTCAACGGCGCGGCCTTCGGCCTCGTGACCGGACTGGTCGCGGCCAACTGGTTCCAGAACGTTGGGCTGCTGCCCGTCATGGCGCTGGCCATGTTCACCAATCTCGTCGCGGGCGCCTTCGGCGGCATCGTCGTGCCGCTCATTTTCGAGCGCTTCAAATTCGATCCCGCCGTGTCCTCCGGCCCGTTCGTGACGACCATTACGGACGTCGTCGGCTATGGCGCGTTCCTCACCATCGCCACCATGTGGTTCCATTTGAAATAATTTATTGATTATAATTACATAATCTCTCCAACCACGATTAATCCATTGGCTTCTCAACCGAGTTTCGTTTCGCTCGCTTTCCGGATCGGTTCCGGCGCTTGGTTTCGCCACAAGCTTCGGCGGGCCGTTGAAAACGCGCCGGCCGAACAGCGCCGTCGCGCTTAACGCTGACCAGCGCCAGGTTTTCCGGACGGCGCGGGACTGAAACGCCCCGCGCCAACACATTTCCGCTGCAAAGGCGTCGCAATAAGAATCGCAGCGTCTTGCTTTCCCGGCGCGGCGCGTTAACGCTTCGTTGCCGCCTGTGGAGATAATTTGACGAAATGCGCTCGTTGAATTTTTCTGTGTCGCGTTCCTCCGCGCTCGCCTGCGTCGTTGCGGCCAGCGCGGCGACTCTCGCCGCCTGCGGCAGCAGCTACGATCCCGGCTACGCCCGCCGACCCCGTTTCGCCACCAGCGCGCCGCTGGTGAACGCGAAGAAGGACCCGAGCTTCCTCGCCTATGCGGTGCCGGAATCGGACCTCCATCTGTTCCCGGCTACCCGCAGCGCCGAATTCGCCGTGCATGGCGTCGACGTCTCCAAATATCAGGGCGACATCGACTGGGAGCAGGTGAAGGACTCGGGCGTCGCCTTCGCTTTCATCAAGGCGACCGAGGGCGGCGACAAGGCCGACTCCAAGTTCCAATATAATTGGGCGGCAGCCAAGGCCGCCGGCGTTCCGCGCGGCGCCTATCACTTCGTCTACTGGTGCCGCCCGCCGCACGAAGAGATCGCCAATTTCGCTTCTGTCGTGCCCAACGAAACCGACGCCCTGCCGCCGGTGCTGGATGTGGAGCCGACGCCGGAATCGAAGAGCTGCAAACGCACGCTCTATCGGGAGGAAGCGATCCGCGACATGCGGATCATGCTGGAGGCGATGGAGCGCCATTACGGCAAGAAGCCGATCATTTATTCGTCGGTCGATTTCTATCAGGCGATCCTGCAGCCCGACGCGCTGTCGGAATATCCGATCTGGGTGCGCTCGACGAAGTACCATCCAAAGGTCCGTTATGGCGACCGCAAATGGACGTTCTGGCAATATCGCTCCGACGGTCGTGTGCCGGGCATCGTCGGCGCGGTGGACCAGAACACGTTCAACGGCAGCTTCGAGCAGTGGAAGAGTTGGCTCGCTTCGACCACCGGGATGCGGGCGCATCCGGTGGCGGCGGCACCCAAGCCCGTCGTCGACGAACGCGCGGCCAACAAGCTGATCGAGGACGATCCGGCGATGCTCAAGGGGGCCGAAAAGGGCGCCTATGAGAAAGACGCTCCCGCCCCTGGCGCCCCCGTGCCGCCGGTTGGGATCGACAATCCGCCCGACAAGGGGTGAGGGAAGGGGTAGCCATCGCGCGCGTTTTCGCGTATACGCCCCGCACCAGTTTCCCGCCGCGTGGCGCACGCGCCCGCGGCCTTCGCTGTTTAGAGAGACAAGAAAATGGCCGTTCCGAAGAGAAAAACCTCCCCGATGAAGCGGGGCTTCCGCCGTTCCGCCGACGCGCTCAAGGCGCCGACCTATGTCGAGGACAAGGATTCGGGCGAGCTGCGCCGTCCGCACCATATCGACCTGAAGACCGGCATGTATCGCGGCCGTCAGGTGCTGAAAGTCAAATCGGCCGAGGAATAAGCGGGTCTTGATTCGCAATATAAAAAAGCGGGCTTCACGCCCGCTTTTTTATTGATCGCAAGAGTTTATGACGCCCCTGGGGTTGCTTCGTCGGCAAGGCCTCCTCGCAATGGCGGCCGCACGGCGAACGGAATTGATATTACGCCCGCTTCATCTGCGCAGCGCCGAGCAGCGGCAGCAGGATCGCCCTCGGCGACAGCCGAGCGCTCCACACCATGACTTTGTTGACGTTCCCTGGCACGACGACGCGCTTGCCGGCCATCAGCCCGTCATAACCCTGCCGCGCGACTTCCTCCGCCGGAACCAGCGCGGGCTTCATTGCGCCCATCAGCCCCTCGAAGCTCATGCCCGCGCGCGCCTGGAAGCCGGTGGCGACCGGGCCTGGGCAGAGGCAGGACACTTTCACGCCCGAGGGCTTCAATTCATAGGAGATCGCCTCGCTGAAGGAGCGCACGAAGGCCTTGGTTGCGTAATAGACCGCAAAACCAGGCCCCGGCATGAAGGAGGCGACGGAGGCGACGTTCATCACGCCGCCTTTTGTGCGCGACAGTTCGGGGATGAAACGCAAAGTCAGAGCGGTGAGCGCCCGGACATTGAGGTCGATCATGGCGAGCTGCTCGGCCTGGTCGAGCTCGGCCGCGGAGCCGATGAGGCCGAAACCGGCGTTGTTGACCAGATATTGCGTAACGAGGCCCGCCTCGGCGAGGCGGCCGGCAAGCGCGTCCACCGCGCCGTTCGCAAGGAGGTCGAGCTCTATCACGGTCGGCCGCTTGCCGCCCTTGGCCGCGATCTCGTCGGCAAGCGTCGCCAGCCGGTCGCCGCGTCGGGCGACCACCGCCACCTCGTGGCCCTTTTCGGCGAAGACGCGGGCGAGCTCCGCGCCGATTCCTTCCGACGCGCCGGTGACGACAGCCGCCGGGCGGGCGTTTGAAACGTCGGTCATGAAAAGTTACTCCTTGGGGCGTTCCCAGGGGCCGCCATCCATTGGCGGGGGATTTTCCATCGCCTCGCGTGCCTCGCGGCGCAGTTCGACACGTTCGCGGGTCGGGACGCCGAGCAGCTCGGCGACGCGCCAGACAACGTTTTCCTCGAATTCGTGCACCGAACCGTCGGCATGGGCCATATCCCACAACATGCCGATCACCTGCTTGCGGCCGTCCTCGTCCAGGCGCCGCTTGAGCACGCTGGTGAAGCGATAGAGGTCGACCGCCTCGCGCTCGCTCTCATAGGCGTCCTGGATCAGCGCGCGCGCCTCATCCGGCGGGAGACCAAAACGCGCCTCCACGAGTTGCTGGATGCGCGCCCTTTCGTCGTCATCAAAATCGCCGTCGATGGAGGCGATATGCACAAGAAGCGCGGCGGCGGCGAGCTGGTAATCGGCCGCCTCGAAAGGCTTCGGCCGTTCGGTCTCGCCGGTGAGTTCGGCGATGAAGGATTTGAGCGCGTCGAACATGGGGTATTTTGCCTGCCGGCGAGAGGTAGCGTCGCCCTGCTATAGAACAGGCAGGAACGAAAGGGTAGCCGCGCCCGGCATCAGGGGAATCGCATTTGACGAAATGAGGTAGCGCGGGGCGTTGGAATGGATTCTGTCATTGGTTCTGATTCGCGAGGAGCCGATGAGCCTGTTGATCACGATCTTGCGGGATGTTCCCGATCCGCGGAGCGGCAACGCCACCCGTCACGAGTTGCTGGATATTCTGATGATTGCGCTGACGGCGTCGATCTGCGGCTGCGAGGGCTGCGTCGAATTTGCCGACTTCGCGGAGGACCGGGAGGAGCTGTTCCGGGAGTTCCTGAGCCTTGAGAACGGCTTGCCGAGCCACGACACGTTCTCGCGACTGTTCCGGCAGATCGATCCGGAGGCGCTGGCAGCCTGTTTCGGGCGCTTTCTGGAGGCGCTGGGAGAGGATGGCGCCGGCGTCGTCGCCATCGACGGCAAGACGCTGCGCCGCTCCTTCGACAAGGCCAAAGGCGCCTCGGCGCTGCATGTGGTGACGGCCTTCGCCGCCGACGCCAAGCTGGTCATCGGCCAGAAGGCGGTGACGGACGGCGGCAACGAGATCACCGCGGCGCGGGCGCTGATCGACCTGCTCGACCTGACCGGCGCGCTGGTGACCGCCGACGCCATCCACTGCAACGCCCCGACGGCGCAGAAAGTGCTCGATCGCGGCGGCGACTGGCTGTTCGCGCTCAAGGCCAATCGCCCGGCGACGCTCGAGGATGTCGAGACGTTTTTCGCCGACCCTGCGTCCGTCGTCGCCGAGACCTTCGAGACGACGGACGCCGATCATGGCCGGGTGGAAACGCGCCGCCACGCGGTCGTTCACGATGTCGGCTGGCTGTTTCCAAAGGGCGACAAGGATCGCCCGGCGATGCCGGGGCTTTCGACCATCGGGCGGATCGATGCAAGGGTCGAGCGCGAGGGCAGGACCACGCGATCTTGCCGCTATTACCTGTCTTCCGCGAAGCTGTCCGCCGAAGCTTTCGCCAGGGCGGTCCGCGCCCACTGGAGCATCGAGAACGGCGTGCACTGGGTGCTGGACGTGACCTTCGACGAGGACAGGGCCCGTAACCGCAAGGACAACGGGGCGGAAAATCTCGCGACCATCCGCAAGCTCGCCCTCAATGTCCTCAAACGCTCGCGGCCCGAAATCTCCATCCGCCGGAAGCGAAAACGCTCGGGATGGTCCGACGCCTTCGCCAGATCCGTCCTCGGTCAAATGCGATAGCCCTGGCCCGGCATGCCTAAAGCTGGCGACCCTATGACATAAACAAATCTTTATATCTTTATTGCCTTCTGTCCTAGGCCCTGCTATAGGCTTGCCAGCGCCGGGGCGCCGGCCGTCCTTCCCGAGCAGAGGATCCGCATGACCGCTCACTTCAACGATTACGCCATCGCCGATATTTCGCTGGCCGAATGGGGCCGCAAGGAGCTCAATATCGCCGAGACCGAGATGCCGGGCCTGATGGCCACGCGCGCCGAATTCGGCCCGTCGCAGCCGCTCAAGGGAGCGCGCGTCGCCGGCTCGCTGCATATGACGATTCAGACCGCGGTCCTCATCGAGACGCTGAAGGCGCTGGGCGCCGACGTGCGCTGGGCCTCGTGCAATATTTATTCGACGCAGGATCACGCCGCCGCCGCTATTGCGGCCACCGGCACCCCGGTCTTCGCCGTCAAGGGCGAAAGCCTCGAGGACTATTGGGACTACACCCACAAGATCTTCGAATGGGGCGACGGCGGCTGCCCGAACATGATCCTGGACGACGGCGGCGACGCCACGCTGCTCATCCATCTCGGCCTGCGCGCAGAGGGCGGCGACACGGCCTTCCTCGACAAGGCGACCAATGAGGAAGAGGAAGTCCTCTTCACCGCCATCAAGAAGCGCCTGAAGGCCAATCCGGGCTGGTACGGCCGCAACGCCGCCGCCATCAAGGGCGTCACGGAAGAGACGACAACCGGCGTGCATCGCCTCTATGTGATGCACAAGGAAGGCAAGCTCCTTTGGCCGGCGATCAACGTCAACGACTCCGTCACGAAGTCGAAATTCGACAATCTTTACGGCTGCCGCGAGTCGCTGGTCGACGGCGTCCGCCGCGCCACCGACGTCATGATGGCCGGCAAGGTCGCCTGCATCGCCGGCTATGGCGACGTGGGCAAGGGTTCGGCCGCGTCGCTGCGCAACGCCGGCTGCCGCGTGCTCGTCACCGAGATCGATCCGATCTGCGCCCTGCAGGCGGCGATGGAAGGCTATGAGGTGACGACGATGGAGGACGCCGCGCCGCGCGCCGACATCTTCTGCACCGCGACAGGCAATGTCGACGTCATCACGGTCGACCACATGCGCGTCATGAAGGACCGCGCGATCGTCTGCAACATCGGTCACTTCGACTCGGAGATTCAGGTCGCCGGCCTGCGCAATCTCAAATGGCACAATGTGAAGCCGCAGGTCGACGAGATCGAGTTCCAGGACGGCAAGCGCATCATCCTGCTCGCCGAGGGTCGCCTCGTGAATCTCGGCTGCGCGACAGGTCATCCGTCCTTCGTGATGTCGGCGTCCTTCACCAACCAGACGCTCGCGCAGATCGAACTGTGGACGAAGCAGGGCCAGTATCCGGTGGGCGTCTACACGCTGCCAAAGCACCTCGACGAGAAGGTTGCGGCGCTGCATCTCGACAAGATCGGCGTCAAGCTCACCAAAATGACCGAGGAGCAGGCGAAATATCTGAACCTGCCGGCCAACGGCCCGTTCAAGCCGGAACACTACCGCTACTGAGGCGACCCCGCCGGGCGCAGCCGCCCCAGGCCGCCCGGCGGCGGTCCTTCGTTTTCCGGCTTGCGAATATGCGGCCCCGTTTCTCGGAAGCGGGGCCGTTTTTTGCATCGACGAACAGAAACACGATTCCGTTTTAACCAAACGCGTTCTAGATTGGGGTGATTCGTACCGAGCGTCGTCGGCGAAGCGCGGCGGGCTCTCCGCCGACAGCCGATTTGTTCCCGCCCTCGCCCTAGGGGCGGCGGGCGTCCGCGCGCGCGGCCTTACGGGAGCGTGCGTCGGCATGGCCCTGGCGGCGTTGTTGTGATGAGCACCTCAAATCGTCCCACTGGAGCCCGGTCCGCAGGAGGCCTAAGCTGGTTTGCGCGCGAAAGGAAACGTCTCGTTCATGATGCGACGCGGCCGAAAGCATTCCGGCGTTGTTTTATCGCGGGGCGCGCGGCTGGCGCGCGGCGCCGTCGCATTTTGCGGCGCGATCTTTTCCGCTCCCGCCTTGGGACAGGTCTTGGGAGTGGCGACCGAGATTCCCATCGACTCCGACGTCGTCGGCTTCGCCTTCAGCGGCGGGCTCGCGCTTTTTTCCGCCGTCGTTGCGCTTACCTATGTCGGCGAGCGCAAGCAATGGCGTCGCCGCGAGGCGGAGCTTGTCGCGGATCTCGAAGAGGCGCGGGCCAAGGTCGACCGCGCCAGAATCTTTCTTTCCAGCGAGCCGCAGGCCTTCATCGCCTGGACCGGGCCGGATGGCGAACCCGACATCAGCGCTTCGACGCTTCTCGTGCTGGAGGCTGCGGTCGCGCCGCGCCGCATTCTCGCCTTCGGCGCCTGGCTCGCGCCGGCGGACGCACAGGCGCTGGAGGCCGCCGTCGATCGCCTGCGCAAGAACGGCGAAGCTTTCCGTCTTCCCCTCGCGGGCCTCGCCGGGCGTCACTTCGATGCGGAGGGCCGCGCCATCGGCGGCAGCGCCGTCTTGCGGATTCGCGAGGTTTCCGGCGACCGGCTGGAGCTCATCGGTTTGCGCGAGCGCTACGTGGAAACGGAAGGCCGGCTCGCGGGCCTGCACGCGCTGCTTGATGTTTCGCCGACGCCCGTTTGGGCGCGCGACGCCAAGGGCAAGCTCGCTTATGTCAACAACGCCTATGTTTCGGCCGTGGAGGCGAGGGACGCCGCCGACGCCATCGCGCGGGGGCTCGAGCTTCTCGATCAATCCGCGCGCGCCGAGGCCGCGCAAGCGCTGGCGAAAGGCGTGGTCTGGCGCGCCCGCGTTCCCGCCATCGTCGCGGGAGCCCGCCACATGCTCGAC
Source organism: Methylocystis sp. JAN1 (assembly GCF_052186135.1). Lineage (GTDB taxonomy): Bacteria > Pseudomonadota > Alphaproteobacteria > Rhizobiales > Beijerinckiaceae > Methylocystis. Next base: position 1,776,505 of record NZ_CP181499.1, read on the forward strand.
GTCACGCAGACCGCGTCGCCTGAAATGGCGGCCGCGATGGCGATCGACCGCAACGAAGTCGAGACCGTGCGCGACGATCTCGAGCAGCAGATGCAATCGCATAAGCGCACGCTCGATCAATTGCCGACGGCGGTCGCCATATTCGACCGCAGCCGCCGTCTCGCCTATCACAACGACGCCTACGCCAAGCTCTGGCAGCTCGGACCCGCCTTTCTCGATCAGAAGCCGACAGACAGCGAAATTCTCGATCGGATTCGCGCGGATGGCCGCCTGCCGGCGGAATCCGACTACAAAGCCTGGAAAGAGCGGCTGTTCGAGGCCTATCGTTCGAACGATCCGATGCGCCACACCTGGCATCTGCCGGACGGGCGCATCGTCGACGTCGTCGCTCATCCCAATCCTCAAGGCGGCGTCACCTACCTCTATGACGATACGACCGAGGCGGTCGATCTCGCGACGCGCTTCAACGCCTTGAACCGCACGCAAAGCGAAACGCTCGAGACCCTGCACGAGGGCGTTGCCGTGTTCGGCGCCGATGGACGGCTGGGTTTCTGCAATCCCGCCTTCGTCCGGATGTGGCGTCTCCATCCCGACGAACTGGCGCAGAAGCCGCGCTTCGAGTCGATTGTCGCGCAGTGCAAGACGCTGCATGACGACGAAGAGACCTGGGCCAGGCTGCAGGGCTTCGTCACGAGCTTTAACGACATGCGCGAGGGCTTCACCCGGCGCATCGAGCGCAGCGACGGCGTCGTGCTGGACTGCACCGCGCAATCGCTGCTCGACGGCGCGGCGCTGCTGACTTTCGTGGACGTGACCGCCGACGTGAATGCCGAGCGCGCCCTTTCCGAGCGCAACAAGGCGCTGATGGCGGCGGAGAAGCTGCGCAACGACTTCATTCACCACGTCAGCTACGAGCTGCGCTCGCCGCTCAACAACATCAACGGATTCGTGCATCTCCTCGGTGAGGAGTCGACCGGTCCGCTCAATCCGCGCCAGTTCGAATATCTGGGCTATGTCAGCAAGTCCTCGGCGGCGCTGCTGGCCATCATCGACGACATTCTCGATCTCGCGACGATCGACGAAGACGCCATGGAGCTCGAATTTTCCGATGTCGACGTGATGACGACGATGCGCGCCGCGATCGAGGGCGTGCAGGACCGTCTCGCCGAAAACTCGATCGACATGCAGATCGTCGCGCTCGACAATGTTGGAACCTTCCGGGGCGACGCCAAGCGCGTCCGGCAGATTCTGTTCAACCTCCTGTCGAATGCGATCGGTTTCTCGAGCCCGGGCCAAACCGTGACGCTGGCCGCCATGCGGCGCGACGACGAGATCGTCTTCAAGGTCACGGATCGCGGCCGCGGGATCCCGCCGGACGTGCTGGAGCGCGTCTTCGAGCGCTTCGAATCCCATACTGCGGGCTCGCGCCATCGCGGCGTGGGTCTTGGCCTTTCCATCGTGCGCGCCTTTATGGAGCTGCATGGCGGCAAGGTCTTCATCGACTCTGCGCCCGGCGAAGGCACAACCGTCACCTGCGTTTTTCCGGCGCGCGCGGCTCAGGACGACGCACGGCCCGCCGCGAGCGAAGGAGGCGCGCAATGACCGACGAAGCCGCGGGCAAATGCGTGTGGCGCGTCGAGGTCGCGGATGAGACGGCGACCGCCGCCCTCGCCGCCGATCTGGCGACCTTGCTCAAGAACGGCGACACGGTGACGCTCGCCGGCGATCTTGGAGCGGGCAAGACGACATTCGCGCGCGCCTTGATCCGGAAACTGCTCGATGATCCGACCGTCGAGGCGCCGAGCCCGACCTTCACGCTGATGCAGATCTACGAGGGTGACGCCGCGCGGATCGTGCATGCGGATTTCTATCGTATCGGCTCTGCGGCGGAGCTTTCCGGCCTTGGCTGGGAGGAAGCGGTCGAGGACGCGATCGTTCTCGCCGAATGGGCGGAGCGCGCGCCGGAGGTCCTGCCGCAGGACCGGCTCGACGTGCGGCTGAGCTTCGCCGACGCGGACAATCGCGACGCGCGGCGCTTGACCATCTCCGGCTACGGGGCTTTCGCGCCACGGCTCAAATCGTTCAAGGCGCTCCGCGAGTTGTTGCGCCGCGAGGGCTGGGCCGACGCCCGACGTAGCTTCCTTTTGGGCGACGCCTCGTCGCGCGCCTACGAAACGCTGGTGAAGCCGAACGGCCAGCGCGCGATCCTCATGATTTCGCCGCCGCGTCCTGACGGCCCGCCGATCCGCTACGGGAAATCCTACAGCGCGATCGCGCGGCTCGCCGAGAATGTGAAGCCCTTCGTCGCCATCGCGCATGGTCTTCGGGCGCACGGGCTTTCGGCGCCGGAAATCTATGGGCAGGATCTCGACGCGGGGCTGCTCATCGTCGAAGACCTCGGCCGCGAAGGCGTCGTCGACGAGAACGGCCCCATTCAGGAGCGCTATCTCGAAGCCGCCGGGGCGCTCGCGCATCTTCATTCGCAGCGCCTGCCGGAGGCGCTGCCGATCGACGGCGCGGGCAATTATCACATCCCGCCCTACGACCTGGACGCCCTGCTGATCGAGGTCGATCTGCTGCTGGAATGGTATGTCCCGCACAGGAAGGCGGGCGTCGCGTCCGGCGCGCGCGCGGTCTTCGCGAATTTATGGCGCCAGGCGCTGCTCGATATTGCGAGCGCGCCGCCGACCTGGACGCTGCGCGACTACCATTCGCCAAATCTGCTCTGGCTTGAGAGCCGCGAGGGGATCAAGCGCGTCGGCATCATCGACTTCCAGGACTGCGTGCTGGGCCATCCCGCCTACGACATGGCCTCTCTCGGCCAGGACGCGCGCGTCACCGTGCCGGACGATCTGGAGCTGCGGCTGCTCGCACATTACGCCAAGCTGCGCAGGGACGCCGACGAATCCTTCGACATGGCGGCCTTCGCGAAGGCCTATATGACGCTCGCGGCGCAGCGCGCGACCAAGGTGCTGGGCATTTTCGCGCGGCTCAACCAGCGCGACGGCAAGCCGCAATATCTGGCGCATATGCCGCGCGTCGAGGCCTATTTGAAGAAGAGCTTGCGCCATGCCGCGCTGGCTGAGATAAAATCTTGGTATGAATCCAATCTCCCGGGACTTTTCGAGAAAAGCTGAAGGCGGCGCGCCCGTGCCGAAGATCGCGATGGTCTTCGCGGCGGGTCTCGGCACGCGCATGCGCCCGTTGACCCATACGACGCCGAAGCCGCTGGTTTCGGTCGCGGGCCGCACGCTCATCGACTATGCGCTCGACGATTTCGCGCGCGCGGGGGTCGATACGGCGATCGTGAACGTGCATCATCTCGCCGATGAGATCGAGGCGCATCTCGCCTCGCGCCGCGAGCCGCGCATCGTGATCTCCGACGAACGCGCGCAGCTTCTCGATCAGGGCGGCGGCATCAAGAAAGTTCTGCCGCTCATCGGCGACGCGCCTTTCTTCATCTGCAACACTGACGCCTTCTGGTTCGGCGCGCCGCGATCCAACCTGCTTGCGCTCGCGCAAGCCTGGGACGCCGAAAAGATGGACGCCGCCCTGCTGCTCTCGCCGACGCAGGGCAGCGTGGGAGTGGACTGGGAGGGCGATTTCGATCTGTCGCCCGAAGGCCGCATCGTCCGCCGCGCGGGCCCGAAGCCGTACGTCTATTCCGGCGTCGGCCTGATCAAGCCGCAGCTTTTCGCGCAGGAGACGCAGGACGTTTTCAAGCTCGCGCCCTTCTTCTTCTCGGCTGCCGAGAAGGGGCGTCTTTTCGGCGTCGTCTCGAGCGGGCTCTGGCTACACGTCGGCACGGCGGCCGCGATTGAAGAGGCCGAGAAGGCGATCGCCGCGCTCGGGGAGTGACGGGCGTGAGGCGCAACGTTTTCACCATTGCGCCAGGCGCGCCATTTCTCGAGACCTTTGTCGACGCTTTTCTCGCCGGCGAGATCGTCCCGTCTTTGTCGCGAGACACGCCGCCGCTCGAACTGGCGCGCGCGACAATCTATGTGCCGACGCAGCGCGCCGGGCGCGCGCTTGCTGCGCAGTTCGCCAGGGCTTTCGACAAGGGCGCGATCTTTTTGCCCCGCATCCAGCCGCTCGGCGGATTGGACGAGCATGAGACATCCGCGGTTTTCGGGGAATTCGGAGGCGATTTCGACGACGCCGCGCGGCCGCAGATCCAGGAACTGGAGCGGCGTCTGCTGTTGGCGCAACTCGTGGCCAAATGGTCGGAGGCGATCACAAGCGCCATTGTTTCCGCCGATGACGACGGTCAGTTCGTTTACGACGAAAGCGAGCCTTTCCTCGTCGCCGCGTCTCCTGCCGGCGCCTATGCGCTCGCCGCCGATCTAGGCGCGCTGATCGACGAATTCATTATCGAGGGCGTCGACGCCGACGCCATTGGGCGCGCCATCGACGACAGCGCGTTCGACCAATATTGGTCGATAACGACCGCCTTTCTGCGCATCGCGCTGGAGCAATGGCCGGAGATCCTGGGAGAAATCGGCCTCGTCGACGCCTCCATGCGCCAGAAGCGGCTCATCGAGGCGCAGATTGCCCGCTTGTCGAGCGCAACGGATCATGCGCCAGTCATCGCAATCGGCTCGACAGGCGCGCAGCCGACGACCGCTCGGCTTCTCGCCGCAATCGCCGCGCTGGAGAACGGCGCCGTCGTGCTGCCGGGTCTCGATCTGGAGATGGACGCCGCAGCGTGGTCGCAAGTCGGGGAGGGGAGCGGCGAGCCCGCTTTCACGCATCCGCAGGCCATGCTCAAGCGGCTGCTCGCCGTCATGAAGCTCGAGCGAGCCGATATAGGCGAGCTCGCCGTCGCGCCGGAAAGGACGGCGCAACGACGCAGGCTCGTTTCGCAGGCGATGCTGCCCGCCGACGCGACATCCGCCTGGCGCGATTTCGGCGTCGCCAATCGGGAGATGTTTCAGGACGCGCTCGAGGGCGTCGCCCTTCTGGAAGCTCCGGACGAGCAGATGGAGGCGCTCGCGCTCGCGCTGTTCCTGCGCGAGGCGCTGGAAACGCCGGAGCGCACGGCGGCGCTCGTCACGCCCGATCGCAATATTGCGCGGCGCGTGGCCGCGGAACTGCGCCGCTTCAACATTGACATCGATGACTCGGGCGGCGCCTCGCTCGCGTCGACGCCGGCCGGCGCGCTCGCCCGACACGTCGCCGCGATTGGCGCGAACGGGCTCGACGCCGTCGCTATCGCCGCGTTGCTCGCGCATCCTCTCGCATTGTTCGGGCGAACGCGCGAGGAGATCGACGCGCTGGCGCCCCTGCTCGAAATCGGTGTTTTGCGCGCCGTCTCGCCACGAGACAGGAGCTACGCCGCCGCTGTCGCAAGAGCGCGCGAGAATGCGGCCGGCGCCCATGCTTACCCTGCCGCACGGCGCATTGAACCCGTGCAATGGGGCCGCATCGAATCCCTGCTTCAGGACATGGAGACAGCCTTCGCGTCGTTTCGCGGGCTGGAGGGCGCCGATGATTTGCAAAGCTTCGCGCTGGCGCATCGCGCCGCTTTCGACGCAGCGACGCAAGGCGCCGGAGAACGCGACGGCGAAGAGCCGCTTGCGCTTTTCGACCTGTTCGACAGGCTCGCGCGCGCCAGCGCGCCTTCGGGCTTCAATGCTTCATCATATGCGGCGCTTTTCGATCGCGTCGCCTTCGAGACGACATTGCGCGGCCCGCGACGCGCGCATCCGCGCCTGAAGATTCTCGGTCCGCTCGAAGCGCGTCTCATCGAGGCGGATCTGATGCTGCTTGCGGGTCTCGATGAAGGCGTGTGGCCGCCGCAAACGGAGACGGGAGCCTTTCTCAATCGCTCGATGCGCGCGCAATTGAAGCTTTCGCCGCCCGAGCGGCGCATCGGCCAGAGCGCGCACGACGTCGTCATGGCGCTCGGCGCGAAGAGCGTCGTCATCGCCCGCGCGGCGAAGCGTGACGGATCTCCGACCGTAGCGTCGCGCTTTCTCACGCGTCTCGAAGCGCTCGCCGGCGACGCGATGGAAGCCTGCCGCGCGCGCGGCCGGGCCATGCTCGACATCGCCATGGCGCTCGACCGGCCGCGGGCGTCGGAGTTCGTCGTGCTGCCTCGCCCGGCGCCTTGTCCGTCGATCGATTTGCGGCCGAAGCGACTGAGCGTCACGCGCATCGAGGTGCTGCGCCGCGACCCTTATGCGATCTTCGCCGAACAAATTCTGAGACTCAGACCGCTGGAACCGCTCGGCGCCGAGATCGGCGCCCGGGAGCTCGGCACCGCCATTCACGCCGCGCTGGAGGAATTTGTCCGAGGCCACCCGAGCGGCCCCCTGCCGCATGACTCGCGCGACGAGCTTCTCGCCATTGCGCGGCAAGGGCTTTCCGAGTTTTTCGCGGATCCGGCTTTCGAGACTTTTTCCTGGCCGCGCCTTGTCGCGGGTCTCGACCATGCGCTGGATTTTGAACATCAAAGGCGCGCGGAACGCGCCGTGATATATATGGAGAAATCCGCGTCGTGGCGGCTCACGCTCGCGGACGGCTCCATCTTCACTTTGACGGCCAAGGCGGACCGCATCGAGATCGGGCTCGATAAAGAAGCGCACGTCTTCGACTACAAGACCGGCAAGCCGCCGACGATGAAGCAGGTGCAGGCGGGTTTTGCGCCGCAGCTCACGCTCGAGGCGGCGATGGTGGAGGCGGGCGCCTTCGATGAGATCGGCGCGCATCGCGTCGCCGGCGCGGCCTATGTGGGGCTGAAGGACGGCGGCAAGACGCAGCCGTTGAAATTCGACGCGAGGTTCGGGGAGGTCGTCGCGAAGCATCGTGAAGAACTTGTCAAAATGCTTTCACAGTTTCGAGAGCCGCGGACGACCTATCCGTCTCGGCCCTTCGTCGCGCTCGTCGCGCATGAGGGCGATTACGATCACCTCGCGCGCGTGAAGGAATGGTCGCGCGGCGGCGGAGACGGCGCATGAGCGACCGCGGCTACGTCTCGACCACGATCCGCGCGCAACGATGCGCGTCCAATCCGCATGTCTCGGCCTGGGTCTCGGCGCATGCAGGCTCCGGCAAGACCTATGTGTTGACGCAGCGCGTTCTCCGGCTGCTGCTCGAAGGCGTGCGCCCTTCGCAGATCCTGTGCCTGACTTTCACCAAGGCGGCCGCCGCCAACATGTCAGCGCGCGTCTTCGACAGGCTCGCGCAATGGGCCTTGCTCGACGACAACGCCCTGACGGAGGAAATTGAGGGAACGGGCGCGGGAGCGCCGACCCGAGCCGATCTCGATTTCGCGCGGCGCCTCTTCGCCCGCGCCGTCGAGACGCCCGGCGGCCTCAAAATCCAGACCATCCACGCCTTCTGCGAGAAGCTGCTGCATATCTTCCCCTTCGAGGCCAATGCGCCGGCGGGGTTCCAGGTCGTGGACGACGTGTCGCGCGCCGAATTGTTGCAGGCCGCGAAAGCGCGCGCAATCTTTGAAGCGCAGCGCACGCCTGGGCCGTTGCATGACGCCTTGCAACTCATTGCGCGCGAGACGACAGAGAGGGGCTTCGACGGCCTCTGTGATGAACTGCTCACCCAACGCGACGCGCTCGCGCAGGCTTTCGAACGTGACGACTATGCGCGTCGCCTGCGCCTGCGACTTGGGCTAGGGGCCGAAGAAGAGCTTGCAGACGTCGAGGCGGAAATTGCATCCGACATAGACGGGTGGCGGGACCTCGCACGCATATTGCGCCAGGGCTCGGCGAACGACCAAAAGCTCGCAAGGGCTCTGGACGAAGCGATCGCGCTCGCCCCCGATGCGGCTTGCGTCGACCGCTACATTTCCGTGTTCTACACGAATGACGGAAAGCCGCGCGGCGCCGGCAAGCAAAAGATCGTCACGGCGGGGCTGGAAAAGCTTTCGCCCGGCGTCGTCGAACGGATGGAAGCGGAGCGCGACCGTCTTGCGACGCTGATCGACAAGCGCAAGGCGGCGGCGGCCGTCGAGCGCTCTCTCGCGCTGGCCCTGCTCGGCGACGCTATCGTCGCCGAATATGAGCGCGCGAAGCGTTATCGCAATCTGCTCGATTACGACGACTTGATCGACTGCGCGCGCCGTCTCCTTTACCGCTCGAATCCGTCCTGGGTGCTCTACAAGCTCGATGCGCAGATCGATCATATCCTGCTCGACGAAGCGCAGGACACAAGCGCGCGACAATGGGACATTCTCACAGCCATCGCCAAGGAATTCTGCGTGGGCGCCGGCGCGCGGCGCGCGCTCCGAAGTTTTTTCGCGGTGGGCGACGACAAGCAGTCGATCTTTTCCTTTCAGGGCGCCGCGCCTGAAAAATTCGACTCCATGCGGCGCGTTTTCGAACGCGCCTTCCGCACGGTGGAGCAGCGTTTCGAATATGTGCGCCTCGTCGAGTCCTTCCGCTCAGCGCCGGAAATTCTGTCGGCGGTGGATGACGTGTTCAATTTCGGCGAAAACGGCGTCGGCCTCACTTGCGACCCGGATCCCGACAAGCCGCCGCTCATGCACGAAGCGGCCAAGAAGCATGTCGCGGCGCTCGTTGAAATCTGGAACCCGATAGGCCCGCTCGAAAAGCAGGCGCCGGAGGACTGGCGGCTGCCGCCTGATCTTGTCACGGCCGACGATCCACCGGAGCGACTGGCGCGAAAGATCGCCGCAAAGATCAAAGCTCTCCTCGCGCCGGGTAGCGGCGAATGCGTCCACGACAAGGACGGCCTTCGTCTTGTCGAGCCGCGCGACATCCTCATTGTCGTGCGAAAGCGCGGCGTCTTTTTCGAGGCGCTGATTCGGGCTTTGAAGACGGCGAATGTCCCGGTTGCGGGCGCGGATCGGCTCGATCTCACAAACCACATCGCCGTGAACGACCTCGTCGCGCTCGGGCGCGCCGCTCTGCTCGTCGAAGACGACCTGACCCTCGCGACGGCGCTGAAGTCGCCGCTGCTCGGCTTCGATGACGACGATCTGATTCGTCTGGCGCCGCCCCGCCACGGCTCGCTTTACGACGCGCTTGCACAAAGCGGCGAGGCGAAGGATCGCGCAGCCGCCGCGCGCATCGAATCCTGGCGCGGGGATGCGGCGTCAATGGCGCCCTTCGAGTTCTACAGCGGCGTGCTCGGCCCCGGCGGGGGACGCCGCCGGCTCGTCGCGCGGCTGGGACCGGAGGCCAATGACGCGATCGACGAGTTTCTGCGCCTCGCCTTGTCCTTCGAGCGCGAGCAGTCGCCCTCGCTCGTCGCCTTCCTGTCGATGATCGAGACGCTCGATCTCTCGATCAAGCGCGATATGGAAGCGGCGGGAGAGGCGGTTCGCGTCATGACCGCGCACGCCGCGAAGGGGCTTGAGGCGAAGATCGTGTTCCTCCCCGACACTTGCGGCGCGCCCGCGGGAAAGCACGACCCCAGGCTCTTCACGCTCGGCGCCGAGGACGGCCTGTCGCTCGTCTGGGCGCGGGGGAAAGACCATGATCCGATCGCAGTGTTCCATGCGCGCGAAGCCAGCCGCGACGCGGAGCGCGCCGAGCATCGCCGTCTGCTTTACGTGGCGATGACGCGGGCGGAGGAGCGGCTCTATATCGCCGGCTATCACGGCGAAAAGGGCCCGGCGGCAGGTTGCTGGCATGATATGATCGTGCAGGCGCTGGAGCCCGGTTGCGTGAAGCTTCCCGATCCCGACGGTCCGGGTGGATATATTCTCCGGCGCGGAAACGCGCCTCTCCGGCATGATCTTGCGCGCGCCGCCGCCGGGAGCGCCGAAACCCCGATCCCCGCCTTCGCCATGACGCCCGCGCCGCCGGAGACCGCGCCCGCGCCGCCCGTGCGGCCGTCGAGCGCGCTCGCCGGCGCCGACGCGTTCGCGGCCATGGGCGGGAGCGCGCCGACGCGGCGAGACGCCGAGCGCGCGCTGATCGGCCGCCTGACGCATGCGCTGCTGCAGCACCTTCCGGGCTGCGCGCCGGAGCGCCGGTTGGATGCGGCGCGGCGTTTCCTCGAGCTGCGCGGGCCGGGTCTTGCAGACGAGGCGCGTCGGAGGATCGTCGACAGCGCGCTCGCCATCGTCGACGATCCCAAGCTTAGCCGTCTTTTCGGCCCGCAATCCGCCGCCGAGGTGGATATTGTCGCGACTCTCGATAATGGGCTTGCCGTTTCCGGGCGGATCGACCGTCTTGCTGAGACCGAAGATGAAGTCCTGATCGCGGACTTCAAGACCGGCCGGCCGGTCGCCGTCGCCGGGCCCGGTCAACTGCGCCAACTGGCCCTTTATCGCGCCGCGCTGGCGCCGCTCTATCCCCGCAAGCGCATCCGCTGCGTCATCATATGGACACAGAACGCGTCCGTGGTCGAAGCGGAGGACGTGGCGCTGGGAGAGGCGCTCGCGGCGGCCCTCGCAAGCGCCTCTAGCGCCGTTCCCGGCCGCATGGAAGCGCGCGGGAGAAATGCATAAGAGAAGCAACGCCAAATGATCCCGTCGGACCTACTTCGCCGGCTGAGGCCCGATCATCTGCTCGGTCAGATATCGCTTCTCATCCTCGGCTCGATCGTCGTCTATCAAATCCTTATTGTCGTGATGCTGCATGTGATGGAGGCGGAGGGCCGCAGGCACTATGTTTCCGAGGCGGATTTTTTGACGGGCGTGCTTTTGGCGCTCGATTCCGTTCCCGCCTCCGAGCGCGGCGCTCTCATTCAGAAGATTCATTTCGCCGCGCCTTACGCGAATATCGTCATAAGGGACGACCAGCCCGTTGCGATGCAGATGGACGAGCCCATCTTCGCCGCCGAGATCCGCCGCGTCAACGCCCATCTGGCCGGGGCCACAAAAGCTTTCGCGACGACGCCGCTGCATAACAAGCATGACACGCTGGCGCTGGCGCTCGAGAAAGGCGGTTACGCCGTCGTTTCCATCGCTCAACATCGCAAGCCGTCGCGATTGCTGTGGCGCTGGCTCTCGGAGCCGGAGCCCCGTTACCCCTTCTTAATGACGCGCTGGGGGCGCGCGGGTTTCCTGTTTTTCATCAGCGCCTCGATCATTTTGATCTTTCTGTCGAACTATATCATCGCCCCCCTGGACGAGCTTTCAAAGCGGGCGGAATCCTTTCCGAGCCGGGACGGCCTCAAGACGCCGTTGATCGAGCGAGGACCGCGTGAAATCCGGGATCTGGCGCGCGCCTTGAGAGGCATGAAGGCCCGCATTCTCGACATGATCGCCGAGCGGACGCATATTCTCGCGGCGGTCAGTCACGATTTGAAGACCATCATCACCCGGATGAGCCTGCGGACGGAATTCATCGCGGACGAAGACCTGCGTCGCAAGATGCAGAAGGACATCCATCTCATGGACGCCATGCTGCGTAAAAATCTCGAATATCTGCGCACGCAGGACAAGCGCAGCGACCATTCCATGATCGATCTTGGCAGCGTGATCCAGACGGTGACGGACGAGTTCAACGATCTCGGTTATAAGGTGCGCTACGCTTGCGACAAGACCCTCATGATGCGGGGATCGCTGTCGGAGATGCATCGCGTCTTCACCAATCTCGTCGAGAACGCCGTCAATCACGCCAATCGGGTTGAGATCGACGTGGCGGAGCGTCCGGACGGCTTCTTCGAGATCGACGTCGCCGATGACGGCCCCGGCATTCCCGACGCCGTTAAACAGACCATGTTCGAGCCATTCGTGCGCGGGCAGTCCGGCCGCACCGTCGGCGAGAAGAGCGGCTTCGGCCTCGGCCTCTCCATCGTCCGTTCGCTCGTCGAGGGTCATGGCGGCGCGGTCGACATGCGCGACCGCGCGCCCAATGGGCTGATCGTGCGGGTGACCCTGCCGCGGGCCAAGGCGGCGGCCGAATGCGAGGCGGCGTAAAGCGGGGCCGGGCGCGGCTTCCTCGTTGAAACCGGCTCGCACACGCGCTACACATGGCGGAGCGCGGGCGTAGTTCAGTGGTAGAACGACAGCTTCCCAAGCTGTATGTCGAGGGTTCGATTCCCTTCGCCCGCTCCAAATTCACGAGCATTGACAATCGTTTATCGCCCTACCGCTGATCTACACGTTCCCCGCGTTCCCCATCGCGTTCCCCATCAATCGTTCGACTGACGTTCCGCGCGGTGCGCGGCCCTCAGTTTGGCGACTTTCCGGGACTTCCCGATCGTGCCCCGCACATAGCGGGCGGTTGTCGCCGCCTGCGCATGCGCGGCTTGCGATCGAATGTCATCGAGAGCGGCGCCGGCGTCGTCGGCTTCCGAAATGCCGCCGGCCCGCGCATCCATGTTCCAGACGCCTTGAGGGACGCCCGCCGCGTCGGCGATGACTCGCCACTCTCGGGCGTAGGCGTGCTCGGCGTAGGGGCGGCCGGCTTCTTCGTCCACGATGAGCGGCCCGACGCGCCGATCGGCCGGGATCATGCCGACGACCTTCATGACGAGAGGGCAGAGCTTTAGATCATGCGCCGCGATCGCTCCCGTCTTCGTCGTCTCCTTGTAGATTTCGAAGTCGTTGGAGAGCGCGTCCGACCATGTCAGGCCGTTCACCCAGCGCCGGCCGCGAAGCACGATTCCTGATCGTTCCTGGCCTTCTTCGATCGGCTCCCATTCGCCGATCACGTCGCGCTGGCGCAAAGTCGTCTCGAATTGCAGCGCGGTCCCAAGAGCCAGAGAGAACCGCCCTTGCGCGATCGCCGCCGAAATGAACGCCTCGACATGCTGCAGCGTGAGCCGCGTCCGTCGCTGCGCCGGCTGCTCGAATGAGGTTTCGCGCAAGATCGCGGCCAGGCGCGCGCATTCCGCCAATTCCGCCGCGACGCCATAGGACACGAGCCGGCGGACCATGCCGATAAGCCCGTGGGCCTTGCGGACGCGTTGGGCGCCGCCGGGCGTCTTGGGCTTCCTCGCCGCGTCATACCATCGGCGAAAGTCCTTGAGGCCCAGGCAGACCAGCGCGCGCTCGCCAAAGGCGTTTTCGAGCGTTTCCAGCACCTGGTCATAGGTGCGGCGCGTATTCCACTTCAATCGTTTGTAGGGGCTGGCCTCATCGGTCTGATACAGGCGCACGAGCGCGGCGACCGTCCCGTCGAAGGGGCGATGCGTGTCCTTTCGGCCAGCCGACCATTCGAGCATTTCGGCCTGCAATTTCATGCATGCCGACGAAATGAGGGAGTGCTGGGATTCGTCGCTCCAGTCGTAGTGCAGCGGGACGGTGCGCGGGCGATAGCCCGCCTTGCACAAGTCGGGGCGCGCCACCCAATACAGGCGGGCCGTCCCATCTTTGTTGCGCCTCCTTTTGAGGCCGGGAAAATCAGAGGGCATCGAGGTTTTCCTTTCCGTCAGGTTGTGACGGCTCGATGCTATGCAGACCGTAGCGGCGGCGCCAGTAGGCTTCGACGGCGGGCCAGAAGCGCCCGCCCATGATCGGATCGACGCGGGGCAGGCCGTCGCGCTCGAGGACGATGGCTTTCGCCGCCCATTCGGCCGGCGTCTGCGAGAGGCGGCGCGCGATCTCGGCTTCCGAGGGAAAGAGGCCCTGCGAACGAACGGCGCCCTGTGCGCGGCTCTTTGGCGTTGGAGGAGCCTTGTCGCTCATCATGCCGCAACGCCTCCGTTCATCGTGCCCGCGCCGAGCTGCGTCCAGTTGGCCGGCATGTGATAGATGTCCCCGCCGGGGATTGGCGCTTCGTTTTCGAGCCGCCGCACGTCGTTGGGAGAGTAAACTCCCACCTCTCGCGCGAGGCGATAGGCTTCGAAGCGGGTCTTCATGTCGCCGCGCAACAGCTCCGAGAAATCGTGCCGCAGGAAGTATTTGCGGCGGCCGGCGTCTGTCAGAAGGCAGCGTGCGAAGGCGCTTTCGAAACGCGCGGCGAGAGGCGCGAGACAGTTTCGGACGAGCGCAAGCGCTTCCTGCTCGGTGTTGGAATAGGTCGAACGGTCTACAATGCCGACACTCGTCGGAGGGCAATCGAAAATGCGCGCAATATCCTCCGCGGAATATTTCCGCGAGTCGAGCAATTGCGCTTCGTCGGCGTTGATGCGGACCGATTCGAACTTTCCACCATTCGTGAAGACAGCCGGCCCAGCGAAACGGTTCGCGCCGCCATGTTTTGACATCCAGTGGTTGCGAATTTCGTCGGGCTGATCTTTCGAGGTGGAATTCGGATAGGTGATATAGCCGTCTGGCGTTGAGCCATTGGCGAAATATGACCTCGCGAATTCATCGGCTGCAATAGCCAAGCCAACAGCGCCATGAACGATTTGGAGTGGCGACAATCCGTAGATGCCGTTGCGGCTCGGACCCCTGACGTGGAGCATCTCTTCTTGTAGAAGAGTCCAAACCTTTCCGCTGAAATCCGTCGCCTGATACCTTAGGCGGCCATCCGCAAGTCGCTCGATCGCCACCATTGTCGGCGCAAACGGGTGGAGCGCAGTTACCTGGCCGCGATTGTCTCGCTCAATCCGAGCATAGGCGTTACCGAGCAAATCGTGCGACCGGATCAAAAATTCTCGCAGTTCGTAGGCGCTTTGATAATCGTTTGGGCGCGTATTCAACACGTCGTAAAGCGGATGATCTTCGGCGCGCATGGCGTTCGAAGGACCAAGATTGCGATGAACGCACAAAGGGACACTGGCCAACCCCTGCGCCCGGCGAGCAATGCAAGCGGTTGCTACTCCGAGAGCTGCAATAACGGCATCCGGAGAAGCGCCGCCGTGGCCACGCCCGTCAAAAAACGCCCCGAGATAAGCGTCGCGCGTCGCAACTCGCTTCTCGACCTTCAAGAATTGCGCCAGCCGTCCCCAAAAATTCATTTCAGCCTCGCAAAATTTCGAGGTAGCGGCGCGCGAGATGGCGCGTCAGGGGGGCGCGCTGGCGCGCGCGGGGCTCGACGATCGTCCCGTCATAAGCGGGCCACGCCGAGACCACGGAAATTTCATGCAGCGTCACGGCCCGCAGCTCGCGGTGGTTCCCGGTCCAGGCGTCGCCGCCGGCGTCGACGTTGAAGCCGAAAGACATGCCGCCCAGGTCGCCTCGCTCGGCGAGCGCCAGCATGTCACGCGCGGCCTGCGTATCGGGAAGATCAATCGCGAAAGCGAGGCCGCGCGTATCCTCGGAAAGCCGCAGCGTGCCGCTTTTCGTGCGCCCGAGGACGCGCTGTGGATCGTGATCGGCGAGCGCGAGAACGTCGCGCCCGCTGGAGAGAGAGGCGGCGAAAGCGCCCGGCCGGATCGTCTCGACGAAATCGGCGATGCGCGTCTCGGTTCCGAAGGTCGCCGCATAGCCCTCCAGGCGGCGCGGATTGCTCCGCGCGGCCCGGATTTCGAGCGGAAGGGCGCGCCGCTCCATTCTCATGCGACGGCGTCCACGATGGCCGAGAAGCTCTCGACGTGGCGCGAGGCAATATCGGCGTCGAGAAAGGCGTGAACGAGAACGCCGCCCTTGCTGGCGACGTCCTGGTGATAGGGGTTCACCAGAACGTCGACGGCGCTCCAATAGGCGATGAACAGGTCCGACCAGGCTCCATAAATGATCGCGCTCAAATTCGTGCCCGTCCCTTTGGTGAGATTGCTCGGAACCTGGTTCGAGAAGGCGAAGGGCTCGTTCATGAAAAACTGAGGAAGCCCGTAATATTCGCCCTGCGAGTCCTTGGCCTTGTTGGCGACCTTCTTCACTTTCGCATTTGTGAGAAAAGAGCGTGGGGCGTTGACGTTTGCGATTTCAGGAAGCGCGATGAGGTCGGCCATGTGATCGGGCGTCGGGGCCGCGCCGTCGGTTCCGAGCGCCACGGTCTGCAAGCCGGCGGTCGCGAGAATACCGGTGGGCTCATTCGCCCCGTCGCCCTTGATCGCCGCCGCGTCCAGGCCGGCCGCGAGCACCCACGAAAGATCGTTGCGAACGATGCCCTCAATTGTCGGGTCGGACTGCAACATCAGCCGGCGGCTGAATTGCGTCTCGGCGGCGATGGTCTTCGGCGCCAGGCTCACTTTTTCGAAGGTCTGATCGGTGCGGGACGCCACCCCATCTTCAGCAACCCAGGAGGCCGTCGCCGAGCCCGTGAGGCACGGAACGTCGACGTTTCCGACAAGCCCGCCGAGCACGGTCGCGCCGAGCTGCTCGACTATCAGCGCCGGCCGCAGGCGATCGATGAAAGCTTCCGACATGAGATCGGTTCCCTTCAACGCGCCGGCGCTCCCGCCCGTGGTCATGGCGCGGGTTTCAGCTGCGCGGCGCTCGCCGAGCAACACCTGGACGGGGATCATGATGCCGCGCGTCTCGCGACCTTTGGACAGCTCGGCGTGCATCTCGCCCTCGAGGCCGTCCAGCCGGCCGGCGAGCGAGCTGCGAAGGGCGCGGGCTACCGAATATCCGCGCAAGTCGCGAGCGCCGGGGCCGCCCGTCACAGGATCGGCGTCGGCGACGCGCTCATAGGCTTCCACCTTGCGAGCGCGGGCGATCCTGTCGTCAAGCGCCTTCACTTCGCTGTCAAGCGTCTCGAAACGCGCGCGTTCTTCGTCGCCGAGCGTTCCGGCCATATCCTTCGCGACGAGCGTGCTCATCTCGTCGACGAGCGCGCTGCGCTTTTCCATCAGGTCAGGCAGTCGGGGCATTTGAATTCCTTCCATCGTTGGGACGGGCGCGCCTCACGGCGGGCCACCACCCACGCAAGCGGGCGATTTCTGAATTGGGTGCGGACTTGGCGGATTGAGGCACACTTCAGCTGCGCTTCTCGGGGCTGCCATCCGCCTTTTCGCTGTTGGGCCGCCCGCGTGGCCCTCACACCATGCCCCGAAATTCGTTCAGCCTGCCGTCTCCGGCCGGAAGAGCGCGTCGACGCGCCCGACCAGTTCGGCAATGTGGATTGCGGCAAGGCGTGTCGCCGGTTTGCAGCCGGAAGACGAACCGGAAGTGTCCGTTTCGTCACTCACGATCTCGCCTTCGCCAATGTCGTCGTGAAAAGGAGCGCTTGCGGAGAGTTGCGCCAGCGTGATCTTTTCGACAGAGCTTCCGAGAAATCTCCCCTCGCCAGAAAAGCTATTCTCGACCCACCAGGGCGCGAGTTCGCCGCGAGCTTCCTTCGCAAGCCACCGCTCGGCGATCGCGACGGCGACGATGGGAGCGCGCCCAATGTCGACAAGCGCCGCGATGAATGCGATTTCCATGGCGTTCTCGCGCGTGAACACGCGAGGCACTCCGGGGCCAGCATCGCTAAGATGCGTGGTCAGGAGCTTGCGGCGAATTAAATTGTTGATGAAATCGTAGGTGCTTCCAACAGCGCCTGCGATTTCCATTAAGGTCGGGGCCATACCGTCTTCCCTCTGCTATTTACAGAATACTGACCGGCTGCCCATAATCTGTCAATATCAGATTTTGGAGTCGGGCGGAAAAATTCGCCCGCGCGCATGAATTGACGCCAGACGCGCAGCCTACGCCCGCAACAGGGCTAAGAGGCCAGCCCGCCTCTCACGCGCCGTCGCGGCGCGTAGCTTCGTCGAGTGTGGCAAAGGGCGAGAGCCGTCGCGGCAAGAGCTTCTCCGCAACCTCTTTGTCCAGCGTGTCGCCTGCGACGCCCTCGACATATTCTGCAAGCGCGTAAGTCAGTCGATTAATTTTCGACGTCAATTTGCGAGATTCCATTCTCATCTCTTCGGATATTGTTGCTTTAGAGGCGGGGTCAGTAATGGCGCCGAGCTCTTCCGTAAAATCATAGATCAGGCTGAGTTGAAGAAGAGCGCCCATGGGGCTTGTCGGACGAAGAAACGTCGCCCACTCCATTAAGCCTTCCCGGAATTCACCTGAAACGTTCACTAATTTACTGAGACCAAAATCATAAGAAGGAGCGTCGAGCACGGCGCGCTCGGCGGCCTCATAGACTTCTGACATTCTGTAAATCTCGTATGCTATTTTCGCGACCGGGCATTCGCTCTCGCCGCTCTGCGTAGCGCCCGTCGCCCGGCTGGGCGAATGCTTGCGTGGCGCGCGATTCGCTTTCATGTGAGTTTCCTTTCTCTGAGAGCGCGGGCTGTTCACTTCAATAAAACCCGGCGCCGTGGCCTTCGGCGTCGAATTGCTCTTCCGGCTCTTCGTCCTCGAAATCCGTGTCGCCATCGATCGCGTCGAGAAGCGCAATAAGGCCTTCGATCGCGCCCTCGATTCGCTCGCGCATCCCGCGCGGAATCTCGACAAAGTGACGGGGCCGCTCATTTATCCGCATCCTCTTTCGCGGCAACTCGAGCTGGCGGCAGCGCGGAGAGATAGGCGTCGAGCGATGACGTGAAAATCACGACTTTCGTGCCAAGCCTGCGCGCATCGAGCTCGCCGAGCTTAATCAGCTCGAAAAGCTTTGTGCGGCCGATCTGCGCATAGGCCATTGCCTGTTTGATGGTAAGAACGGCTGGGCGGATGCTGACGCCAGCCTCGGGCGTCGCGAAGTCGATGCGGTCAGGCGCGGTCATAGGCGCTCCTCTGCGACTGATTGCGCAGCGCGCGGCGTGTCGGTGAATTCAGTGCGAGCGGCGGCGTCTTCTGGGGTGATAAGCGCCGGAGCCGGGAGGATGAGCTTGTGGGTCGCCAGCGCGGCCACAGGGGCGGCAATCAGCGTGCGAAGAAAACCTCTACGGGCCGGCTGTTCGGTAAGCAGTATCTTATTGGCGATCGACATGGCGAGCCTCCCTTCAGCCGGCGAGCGCCTGGCGTTCGAAGACAGCGATGGCGTCGCGGATCGAATCTCCGATCGTCGCGCCGACGAGAGAGTCGTTGATGACGTCATCCTGGTCGAGAAAATCAGCGATGTATCGCAATAGCCGCGTGGCTCCGGCGCGCGTGGTCGGCCTGGTCGAGAACAGTTCGGCTTCAGCATCGCAAATGCGCTCGTATGCTTCGTCCGACGAAACGTCCGACCCTTGCTCATAAGCGGCGTGGGCGCGGTCGACCTCTGCGAGAGCTTGTATAATCGGATCGTCTTCGCCGGGCGCTCGAGCGACGGCTTGCGAAAGCGCGCCGAAGACGGCGCTCGCCGGGCCCGCGGCGAGGAAGAGACGGCGGGAAGGCGTGGGTTGCGAAGTCATGGTTGGTCCTTTCAGGCAAGCCGATGGCGTTCGCCGGGAAGGGGTTTCCCGGCGGCGGCAATCGTGGTAGAAATTTATTCATGCGATAGATTCGTTACCATGTCATCGCGTGATGATCAATTCTTTTTCATGGATGGTCGAAAAATGCTCACTGGGGCGCAGATGCGAGCGGCGCGGGCCTTGATCCGATGGACAGTCGAGGATCTTGCCAAAACCGCCAATGTCGGCGTCATGACCGTGCGTCGCGCTGAGGCAAATGATGGGGCGCCGTCCATGATGGCTAACAACCTCGCGGCAATCCGCGCTGCCCTCGAATCGGCCGGCGTCGAATTCATCCCCGAGAATGGCGGTGGGCCGGGCGTGCGGCTAAAGAAAAAGTCTATTGATAGCCCAAGCTGAGGAGGGAAACCGATATGTTTGGACAGAACCCCGATGGTGAAATCGGACCAGATATCCCTCTTCGGCTCGCGGATGCTGTCAGGGTCGCGTTTCCTATGGGCGGCATGACCGTTTCCGGCCTGAGACGTGAGGCGGCAAGAGGCCGGCTCGTCATCATGAGGATTGCAGGAAAGGATTGGGTTACTTTGGACGCCATCAGAGAAATGATGGATAAATGCCGTGTGGAGGCAGGAGCCCCCATTTGCGGCGCCGCGGGGATTGGAAAGGCCTTGAGGCCTCCGTCTGGATCATCCAGTCTGGAAGACGCCAAATTAGCGGCTCAGGCAACCGCGAAAAGGATAATAGAAGAGGCGAAGGCAGAACGCGCCCACCAACGCGCGCGCGCGGAGAACGGCGGCGGGCCAGAGGTGAGGTTGAAAAAGCCAAGTGTTTGATTGTTTCCCGCGTCGCCCTTATCTTCTGACCATGAGCACGATCGCCTTTGACACGCTGAAATTCGTCGAAAAGCTTGAGTCTGGCGGCTTCACGCACGCCCAGGCGAAAGCTGCGGCTGAAGCCTTTGCGGAAGCGACCAGTCAGGAATTGGCCGTAAAGGGCGATCTGCGGGAAGCCGAGCTGAGGCTTTTCGCCAAGATCGATACCGAAATCGCTGGCGTAAAGGGCGAGCTCGCCCTGCTGAAATGGATGCTCGGCTTCGCCCTCGCGCTCCTGACCGCCATCGCGCTGAAACTCTTCCTGCATTGACAAGCGCGGCGCCAGATTTCCCGCGCGTTGTCGATCCGCTT
Source organism: Methylocystis sp. JAN1 (assembly GCF_052186135.1). Classification (GTDB taxonomy): domain Bacteria; phylum Pseudomonadota; class Alphaproteobacteria; order Rhizobiales; family Beijerinckiaceae; genus Methylocystis. Next base: position 1,796,727 of record NZ_CP181499.1, read on the forward strand.
TCCGGAGAGGACGGTGGCGGCTTCGTTGAGATGTTCCGATCTCCCCGGTTGCATGTCGGACGGCGAGATCCCCGAGGAAGCCGTGACGAATGTGCGTGACGCGATTCTCACGTGGATAGAAGCGGCGATGGACCTTGGCCACCCCGTTCCGCCGCCGTCGCGCGTCCGCTTTCCGGCATGATTGGCCGGCGCGATCACGGTTGCCACGTGAAACCGTGAAAGCAGGGACAAAGGTCTCGCGCTGCAACCTTTATCCGTCTCGACGCGATCGGGGTGCTTTCCCACCTTCCCTTGCGCCGGGCGCGAACGCTTCAAGCATTCAACATGGTTCGATTGTGATAACATATGTCTCACAGAAAAAAATTGTTTTGAAAATATCGCGGAATTTTTCTGTGACTTAGGCTACCGGTCGCGCCCTGCCGGTCCTCGTCTTCGATGGGGGTATGCCTCTCGTTGCGTTTCACAATCACGCCGATGCTCTATGCGCTGCATGGGCCGCAACAGGCTGAGAGGGATGAGAGGGCGGCCATTCGCTCGGCCGCGTGCAGCCCATCCTCGCCCTGCCGCATGTCTTGCGCTCGTGTTCGTGCCAGCTCTGGAGCTGAGGCGAGTCGGGAGCGAGCCACCACGTCCCATCTGCTCGCCTTTGCGCCTTCGAGCCGCTTGCGCTCGGCGAGGGCGCGCTGACCGCTGCCGACGATCGACGCGGCTTGAAGGACCAATGGCGCTCGGCGATGAAGACAGCGGCGCAGACCCTACCAGGGCGCGGTTGGAATGCCTGAGCGCCTTTGACGCACAGCTCCCTGTCCGCGTCGCTTAGCCGATTGAATGCTCGACGCGCTGCGTCGACGCTTTCCGACTGCCCGTCCTGCCACGGCCACGCCGCCTTGAAGCGCTCCCACGCGTCGGGGTGCACGGCTATGCTCGCCGCTGCTCCTTCATCGCAAAGCCCTTCGCCCCCCTCCCGCGTCGCGTTTTGGGGGTTGGGGGAGACAGTCTTTAGTTCAGACTCAGTAATAGGTCTAAGTTCAGTATTTATTATACGGCCGGGTTTTCCGACCGTCGGTTTTTCCGACCGTCGGGAAACCCGTTCGTCAGTCGCGCTGCCGAGAGACGGGTTTTCAGGCTGTCGGTTTTCCGCCTCCGGTTCTTCGATAATGACCCACCTTTTGCCGGCGAGCTGGCCCGACTCGGCGACGGCGACGGCTTCCAGCCGCGCATAGCCGAAGCCGCTCAGCTCCCGAAAGATCGCCTGTAACTTGTCGCGGCCGATCTTGAAGCGGGCCATTAATTGATCGCGATGAATGGCCCAATCGTCAGGCCGGGAGAGCAGATAGACGAGCACGCCCAAAGCGTCCGCCGAGAGCCGCTCGTCATTCATCAGCGCGTTGCTGACAACCGTATATTGGGCGCGCCTGGCAGGCCGATAGATCGTCTGCGTCATGCGCGCCCCCATTGCCCTATGGCGGCGCCCGTTTCGACTGGCTTTGGCACGGCAGCGGCCCGCCGGCGCGCCTTGTGGCGGATGACAATCTTATTGGCGTCACGCCCACCATCCTCGCGATAGCAGGCCGCGCGCTCGATGAGCCCGATCTTCGCGAGATGGTCGAGATGGTCCTTCACCACGTCGACGCTCATCTCGCAGGCCGCGCCGATCGCGGCGGCGCTCGCCTGAAGCTCGCCGCTCTTGTCGGCAAGGTGCGCCAGCATCATCAGCACGGCCTTGCGGCCCGAGCCGCCGGCCTTCTGCTTTCTCGCCCAACGGGCGGCGGCCGCGCTCATGTCCGCCCCTGGTGGCATTGCGCTCGAACAAAGTAAAACGCGTTGCGCGCGAGTTTGATCGGGGAGGGCGGATCATAATGCCCGCTTGGAATTTTGCCGACCTTCCGGTTTTCTGGCCAATCCTGCGCCTTGAAGCCCATGCCTGTTTCCTCTATCGAATAGAGGAACGCGGGTTTTGTGAATCAGCGACCTGGGCGAGCTTCCCAAGCTGTATGTCGAGGGTTCGATTCCCTTCGCCCGCTCCAAAGCGCCTTGTTATTTCCTGCCTGGGCTCTGGATTCCCGCTTTAGCGGGAATGACAATGTGTGGCCTCCCGGTTAGAAGTCGCCGACAAGGCGGACAGGACCGCCGCCATTCGCCAGGGAATCACGCCTTGACCGCCGCCACCCACGCTCCCGCCGCGCCGCTGAGCGCTGTCCGTTCGGGCCCGCTCTTGGGCCGCGTGCGGCCGCCGGGCGACAAATCCGTCTCGCATCGCTCCATGATCTTCGGCCTGCTGGCCGTGGGCGAGACGAACATCGAAGGCCTGCTGGAGGGCGAGGACGTTCTGCGCACCGCTCAGGCCGCGCGTCAGCTCGGGGCCAAGGTCGTACGCCATGCGCCGGGCTCCTGGAGCGTTTGGGGCGCGGGGCTGGGTTCGCTGCTGCAGCCCACCGAGACGCTCGATTTCGGCAATGCCGGCACCGGCTCGCGGCTGATGATGGGCGTCGTCGCCGGCCACCCCATCGTCGCGCGCTTCGACGGCGACGCCTCTCTGCGCAAGCGGCCCATGCGGCGCATCCTCGATCCGCTGGCGCTCCAGGGCGCGCAGGTGCTGGAGCAGGCCGAGGGCGGCGGTCTGCCGCTCGTGCTGCAGGGTTCTGCCGAGCCGCTGCCGGTGGAATACAAGACGCCCGTCGCTTCGGCTCAGATCAAGTCCGCCGTGCTGCTCTGCGGCCTCAACTCGCCCGGACGCACCGTCGTTATCGAGGCCGAGGCCTCGCGCGATCACACCGAGAAGATGCTGGCGCATTTCGGCGCCAAGGTCTCGACCGAGCCTTATGGCGCGCACGGCCGCAAGATCACGCTGGAGGGCCGGCCCGAACTCGTCGCCCGCCCCGTGCGCGTGCCGGCCGATCCGTCCTCGGCGGCTTTCCCGCTCGTCGCCGCGCTCATCGCGCCGGGCTCCGACATTGTGGTCGAAGGCGTAATGACCAATCCGCTTCGCAGCGGCCTTCTCATGACGCTTCAGGAGATGGGAGCCGACGTCGCGCTCGACAATAAGCGGGAAGAGGGCGGCGAGGAAGTCGCCGACATGCGCGCGCGCTTTTCTGCGCTTACCGGCGTCGACGTGCCCGCGGAGCGCGCGCCGTCCATGATCGACGAATATCCGATCCTCGCCGTGGCGGCGGCTTTCGCCAAAGGCGAGACGCGCATGCGGGGGCTGTCGGAGTTGCGGGTGAAGGAATCGGATCGCCTGGCGGCGATCGCGGCGGGCCTGAAGGCCAATAGCGTCGATTGCGAGATCGTCGGCGACGATCTGATCGTCCGGGGCGGGGCGGTCGCCGGCGGCGGGATGGTCGAGACGCATCTCGACCATCGAATTGCGATGAGCTTCCTGGTGATGGGTCTTGCAGCCAAAAACCAGGTGACGGTCGACGACGAGACGATGATTGCGACAAGCTTCCCGTCCTTCCGCCCGCTGATGGAAAGCCTCGGGGCGCGCTTCTCGTGAGCTTCGTCATCGCCATTGACGGGCCGGCGGCGTCCGGCAAGGGCACGCTGGCGCGCAGGCTCGCGGAGCATTACGGCCTGCCGCATTTGGATACGGGCCTGCTTTATCGGGCGACGGCCTGCGCCCTGCTCGACGAAGGCTTGCCGCTGGACGACGTCGACGCCGCCGTCGAGGCCGCGCGCGGCCTGTCGCTGGTCGATTTCGACGAGGCGCGGCTGCGCGCCCGCGAGATGGGCGAGGCGGCCTCGGTCGTCGCCGCAATGCCGCCGGTGCGCGCCGCGCTCATCGACATGCAGCGCGCCTTCGCCGCGCGTCCCGAGGGCGCCGTGCTCGACGGCCGCGATATCGGCACGGTGATCTGCCCGAACGCGACCGTGAAGATCTTCGTCACGGCGACGCCCGAAACCCGCGCGCAACGGCGCGCGCTGGAATTGGCGTCGCGCGGCGAGCCGGTCGACTACGCCGCGATCCTCGAAGACGTGAAGAAGCGCGACGCCCGCGACAGCGGACGCAGCGCGGCGCCGCTTAAGGCCGCCGCCGACGCCGTGATGCTGGACACGAGCGAATTGGACCGCGATGAGGCTTTCGCGGCGGCGCTGGCGATCGTGGAAAGGAAGCGGGCTGTCGCCCGAAGGTAAATCGGCGTCAGGTTACCGCGTTAACGAGATCCACGGGCGCCAGTTGCGCTTTCGTCGAGCGCAACGCCGAGGCCAGGCCATCTGCGATGAGCGCGATCGAATCCGGGTCATGCTGAGGCGTGAGCTGGATTCGGAACCGAGCCGCGCCCCGGCGCACCGCGGGGAATTCGACGCAGTTTACGACGACGCCGTTTTCCAGGAGATGTTTGTAGCCGAGCCTCGCCGCCGCGTCCGATCCGGTCAATACGATCGTCATTGCCGAAGGCCGCCCGATGGTCGCGACGTCGTTTTCGGCCAGCGCGTTGCGGAGAAACATCGTGTTCGCCAACAGCTTTTCGCGCAGCGCATCGCCTTCCTCGGAGAAGACGATGTCGAGCGCGGCGTCGATGGCGCCGAGCTGCGAAGGCAGCAGATAGTTCGAGAAAGTATATGATCCCGAGAAGCCTTGAACGGCGCGCTTCGAGGCAAGACAATTTGTCGAGAGAAAACCTCCGATCGAGGCGAAAGTTTTCGAGAACGAGCCGATCACGTAATCGATGTCGGAATAGGAGGCCGTTTCCGTCAACAAACCTCTGCCCTTCGGCCCCAGGCAGCCGAAATCGGAATAAAAATTCTGCTTCCCTCAAATGGAGGATAGAGTCGAAAAACGCGCCTTTCGCAAAGGCTTTCCGCGCGCCGATGCGTTATTCGGCTTCTTTCGGCGGCCCGAGCGGAATTCTCGGCTGCGCCGCGAGCAGTGCGGCGAGCTGGGGCTGGCGGCTCGATCCCGTCTTGGCGAAGACCGATTTCATTTGGGTGCGGATGGTCGCCACCGTCACATTCTGCCGCGTGGCGATCTGGTCGGGCGTGAGCCCTTCTGCGACGCCGCTCGCCACGCGCGCTTCGGCGGGAGTGAGGTCGAAGAGGCCCTGCATAAGCGTGGCGCCTGGCGCGGAAGGCGCGGCGAGCGGCGTCAGCGCCAGAACGCCGAAACCCCCGTCGAAAAGATCGCGCGCCTCGCCGGTCGCGGGGATAAGATGCGCCACTACCGGATCGCCTGCCATCCCTTTCGCGGGAAACGATCGAACGGATTTCGCCGCCGGGCGGGAAATATCCGCGATGGCGGCTTGCAGCAGGGCGTCGGCGCCGGGATCGAAAAAGGCGAGACGATCCTTTGGCAGCCATTTTACATATGACGCCATCGCTTCAATGAGCGCATTCGCGGCCAGCACTTTGCCGCGCGCATCGAGAATCGCGGCAGGCAACCCGATCAGGGCCAGCGCCTCTGCGGCGGCGCGCAGCCGCTCCAGCCGCCAGCGCGCCGCGAGCAGGCCCGCGCGCGCGAGATGTGGCCGAAAAGCGTCGAGACGGGAGATGTCGTCGCAGTCGAAGCGAGGCTGGCCTCTGCGCCGATTTACTTGAACGACCACCAGATCGCCCGTTGGCGCGGGGATGGCGGTTACCGCCGCATGATGGAGACCGGCGCGCGTTCCCCAGTCGGTCATCATCGAATCCGCGAGATATTCTTCTTCGTTGGAAAACGCCTCTAGCGCATCGATAAAGCCCCCACGGTTGAGGGCAAGGAGGCGGCTGGTGGACTGGCTGCGCGTTGCTGCGGCCCCCCGAAGATAGGCTTCGGCTCCGGGCGCCATCGCATCGGAATAACGCCAGCCGAGCCAGGCGTCGGCCCGACGGGTAAGGATGATCCCGCCGGCCGCGTCCGCCGACCGACCGAGATCGTGCATGACCTGCGGCCACAGACCCGGATCGGCGGCTGCTTCATAAATTTGATCGACGATGGACTCGAAGCTCATCATGGTCGCCGCTGTAGCATGAGGCCGTCAGAACGGCGGCTGGACGCCGACCGGCTGCAGCGGAAAATTCGGCTGCGCCGCAAGCAGGGCGACGATCTGGGATTGCCTGTTCGCGCCCGTCTTTGCGAATACCGATTTGACCTGGCTGCGAATGGTGCTCATCGTCACATTGTGGCGCTCGGCGATCTGATCGAGCGTCAATCCCTCGGCGAGGCTCCCCGCGACGCGCGCCTCGGTCGGCGTCAGGTCGAAAAGGCTTTGCACCAATGCGGCGTCCGGCGCGGCCGGCCGCGTGAGGGGCGTGACCGCCAGCACGCCCAGCCCGCCGCCGAACAGGTCTCGCGCATGGCCGGTGACGGGAACCAGATGCATCACCACCGGTCGATCTCCGGCGCCTCTTGAGGCGAAGGAGCGGACCGAGGCCGCAGCGGGACTGCGGAGATCGGCGATCGCGCGTCGCAGCATCGCGTCGGCGGCGGGCTCGACGAGCGCGATGCGGTCGCGGGGCATCCAGACATGATGCGAGGTCAATTCCTCGATCAGCCCATTGGCGGCCAGGACCCTGCCTTCCGCGTCGAGTATGGCGGCCGGAACGCCGAGAATGGCGAGCGCCTCGGTCGCCGAACGCAATCGCTCCAGCCGCCAGCGCGCCGCGAGCAGGCCGGCCCGCGCGAGATGCGGACGCAGCGCGTCGAGCCGCGCCAGTTCCGCGCGGCCGAAAGGCGGCTCGCCCTTGCGGCGCTTCACCTGAAACACGACGAGGTCGCCATTGGGAATCCGAATCGCCGTCGCCGTGCAATGATGGATGCCGATCGGCCCGCACCATTCCTGGATGACGGGATCCGAGCGGTATTCCTCTTCAGTGAACCCTTCCTGATCGGCGACGAAGCCGGCGCGGTTGAACGCCAGAAGACGGCCGGGAACCTGACTGCGGGCGAGGCCGCCGCCGCCGAAAAAGGCGTCGGCGCCGCGTTCCAGCGCTCCGGAGCAGCGCCAGCCGAGCCAGGCGTCGGCCCTCCGGGCGATGATGGCGCCGCCGGCGGCGTCCGCGACCTTGCCGATGTCATGCATGATCCGCGGCCAGCAATCGGGGTCGGCGGCGGCTTCATAGATATTGTCGACGAGGGATTCAAAATCTGGCATGGCGCAATCCGATCGCGGCAAAACCGCAGTTCGATTGCGACATATTGATGCAAGCGCGGCCCGCCGTCCACGCGCCGGCGAGATTTTGCGAGATTCGGCTTGTGCTTGACGGCGGAATGCGTCTGAGGATCCGTCAGCCATGGCTTTCCCAAAACACAGGGTCTTCCGCTTCGCGCCGTCGCCCAACGGCCATCTCCATCTCGGCCACGCTTATTCCGCGCTGCTGAATTTCGAACTCGCGCGTCGATGCGACGGGCGCTTTCTCCTGCGCATCGAGGACATCGACCTGGGCCGCGCGCGGCCGGAATTCGAAGCGGCGGTTTACGAAGATCTCGCCTGGCTGGGACTCGACTGGGAGGCGCCTGTGCGCCGCCAGTCCGAGCATTTCGACGATTACGCCCGCGCGCTGGAGCGGCTCGACGAGATGGGCCTTCTTTACGCCTGCGATTGCAGGCGCTCGGACGTCGCCCGTTTCGCCGCCGCCCAACCCGATTGGCCCCGCGACCCGGACGGGGCGCCGCTCTATCCGGGGATGTGCCGCATGAAGCCCCGCCGCGAGGCGCGGGACGTGCTGGCTCAGGGTGGAGTCGCGCTGCGACTCGACATGGCGAAGGCGGCGGCGATGGCGGGGGCGGGGCTGAGCTGGCGGGAATATCGTTCTTCCGGCGAGCGCGCCGAATTCGCAGTCATTCCCGCCGACCCGTCGCAATGGGGCGACGTCGTCCTCGCACGCAAGGACACGCCCGCGAGCTATCACGTCGCGGTGACCGTCGACGACGCCCTGCAGGGCGTTACAAACGTCGTGCGGGGACGAGATCTGTTTCACGCTACGAGCCTTCATCGCCTCTTGCAGCGGCTCCTGGATTTGCCCGAGCCGCGCTATCGGCATCACGGACTGGTGCGGGACGAGGGCGGGGAGAAGCTGGCGAAAAGCCGGGGCTCAGAGACGCTGCGCGCCTTGCGCGATGCGGGCGTGAGCGCTGCGGAGATTCGGCGGCGCCTGGGATTTTGAGGGCAGCGGCGACCCCTCCCTGTCCCTCCTCGCAAGATGGCTAGGGGAGCCACACACCTCCAGGAGGCGGTCATGGCCGGGACGAGCCAGGGCAAGCCCGTCCATGGCGGCGTTGGCGACTTTCGAAATGCGTGCATGCCGGTAGCCCACAAGGGGGAGAGGGACGCTCTTCGCGTGCGCGCCCGCACAGCGACTCAAACCCCGCGCCGCTACATTCCAGCCATCGGAATTCAAGAGCGGCACGGAGAAGAAAATGTTCAGCGCCATCCAGACCATCATCGACCGGGAGGTCGATCTCACTATCCCCGCGACCGATTTGACCCCGCGCGCCGATTTGTACGCCCTGGGCCTGACGTCCTTCGGCGCCATCCGCCTGCTGGTCGCGATCGAGCGGGCCTTCAAGGTCGAGCTGCCGCGCGAGATGCTGAAGCGCGAGACCGCGGCGTCGATCGCCGCGATTGTGACGGCCATTCAGGCCGCCAAACCCGCGCCGGCGCCGACCGTCGGGATGCGTCTGGCCGCGTAGGAAAATTCAAGCTCGACCGGGGAAGAAAAAATGTTCGCCGTCATTCAGCGCGCCATCGAGCAGGAGGCGCGGCTCGCCGTTCCGGCTTTGGATCTCACGCCCAGCGCCGATCTCTACAAGCTTGGACTGACGCCCTATTCGGCCGTGCGCGTGCTTCTCGCGCTGGAGCGCGAGTTCGGAGTCGAGCTGCCGCGGGCTCAGTTGAAGCGCGAAACCATGCAGTCGATCGAAGCCGTCGCGCGGGCGTTTCATCTCGCGATGACGCGGGCCGCCAGGCGCGACGCCGCGTAGATTGTTAGCGGCTCGCTGTCGGGGTCGCGCCCGCCGGAGCGCGCGCCACCTTGCTGCTGTTCGGCGCCTTCGCCATCAGCGTGTCGATCCGGTCGCGCTCCTTCTTGAACTCCATCAACATGCGGCCTTCGATTTCACGCGTGCGCGCCAGCTTCACGCGCATGGGGTCGACGAAATGACCGTTGACCATGACTTCGTAGTGAAGATGCGGGCCGGTCGAAAGGCCTGTCGAGCCGAGGAAACCCACGATTTGCCCCTGCTTGACGCGCACGCCTTCCGCAATGCCGCGCGCGAAGCCGGACATATGGTTGTATGTCGTGATATAACCGTTGGCGTGCTGGACCTCGACGCGTCGGCCGTAGCCGCCGTGCCATTCCGCCATGATGACCGTGCCGTTGCCCGCAGCGAGAATGGGCGTGCCGATGGGCGCCGCCCAGTCGACGCCCGTATGCATTTTGTAATAGCCGAGGATCGGGTGCCGGCGGTAGCCAAAGCCCGAACGCGTCTCGCCGATGGAGATCGGCTTCCGCACGAGAAACTTGCGGCTGGAGCGGCCGTTCTCGTCGTAATAGTCGACAAGGCCGTCGTCCGGCGTTTGAAAACGATAGTAGCGATAGGTCTCGTTGCGCGTCGTGAGCGACGCGTAGAGAAGCGAGTCGCGGCCCGGCCCCGAGCCGTCTTCCGGTTCGTCGTAGAAAACATCGAGAGAATCGCCGCCCGAGACGCCGCGTTGCAGGTCGACGTCGTTGGCGAAGACGCGCACGAGCTCGTTGGCGATGGGCTTCGGAATCTGCTGCTTCAGCGCGGTCTCGTAGAGCGAATCATAGAGCCGCATGGCGCCGGAATCGTCGTCCTCGCCATCGGCCGCAAAGTCGTCGATCTGCTGGACGCGCTTCGGCGACCGCCGGGAAGCCGCCGTCTGAGCCGTTGGCGCCTGCACGAATGCGCCTCTGTCCGTCGCCGCGACGATCGATTCAACCTCTTCGTCGTTGTACACCGACATGCGCGCAAGCTGCATGTTTTTGCCGGAGCCGTCGAAGTCGGCGAAGAGCAGCTTGATGCGCTGGCCTTCGCGCACCGGCTCGCGCTTGCCTCTATAGGCGGCCGCGACGGCGGCGATGCGGGATTTGGGCACGCCATTGGCGGCGAGAATGTCTTCAAGCCCCTCGCCATGGCGCGCGACGGCGAGCTTTTCCTCCATCTGCGTCGGCTGCGGCGTGTCGCGCGGCGCGATGGTCACGTTTTCGGGGACCATGCGCACTTCGATCGACGAAAACGGCGCTGTGAGCGACGTGCCGGGCGTCGCGTAAGCCAGAGCCTGGGGATCCATCGCCGCGGCTCGGCTCGTTCGGGACAGCAGCATCTGGCCGGGCAGGGGGAGAGTCGACGCCTTGGGGCCGGCCGCGAGTGAGCTCTTCACCTGCTCGAGCACCTGCGCCTGCGCTTCGTCGAAGGAAAGCTGGGCGCTTTGCGCCTGTATGTCGAGCGAGGAAAGGTCCTTGGTCACAAAGGAGACTTCCGCCTCGTCGAGCGCGATGTCCGATTCGCCGCTGTTTTCCGGCGCGCGCGGATCGCTCACCAGCTTGAGCGGATTGAAGGGCGGCACCTCATTGGCGAAACTCGTCGGCGCGAGCGTCAGCGTCGCGGCGACATGGGTGAAGGCGCGGGTGCGGACCACTTCCTTCTCGCCTGACTTTGACGTCGTCGCGGCGCGGAACGTCTGCTTGGCGGCGACGACGTCGACCGCGCGCATGAGGCGGTCTCCCTTTTTGGGGTTGACGACATTTCCCTCGGCCTCGATCTGGCGCGGCGCCTGCGCGCGCTGCGGGGCCTCGGCGAAGCGCGTCTGCTGGTCGAGCGCCGTATAGGCCGCGG